>JABABY010000031.1 GCA_014237955.1 Planctomycetota bacterium | reverse complement strand
ATTGAATCAGATACATCAGCCCACTGACAAAGCCGATTAAGATCACCGTGGTGCCGAGCAGCAGTGCCACTCCATGTACCCACCCCCAGGCAGATGCCCCCACCGTAAATCCACGGGCATCGGGCAATAAATAGGCCGCACCGATGAGGGCCAAGACAATGGGGAGTATGAAGATGCCGATCGGATTCTTCGGGTGATAAAAAGTGAGATACAGATACGCGGCAACCAAAATCCAAGCCGCCAGTAGATACCAATCGAGCCAACCGCTGGCATTGGATTCTGTGAGTCGCGCGACCAAAAAAAGTGTTTGTGCCAAAAAACCAGCCGTTGCAAAAATAACCATCAGTGCACCACGAATCCCACTACGAAAAAATAGCCGTGAAATTTCAAGTGCCAGCGCAACAGCATAGCTCGATGTAAAGCAGACGACACTAATACTGGACATGGTTCAAGCTCTGGACGAAAAATGTTGTGACCCAGCATTGCCATATATGAAATAGGCACGATTCCTTAAAGGCAGGCCAAGGATCCTGGAAGACGGTGCGAAAAAAGTGTCAATGGTCAAGTTCATATTCCTTGAGCTTTTTATGCAGCGTGTTTCGGTTGATACCCAATCTTCCTGCGGCTTTAATTTGTATATTATCGCAGGCAGCCATCACCTGAGCAATCAATTCGCGTTCGACGCGACTCACAATTTTAGTATGTAAATTGTTTTCGCCCGCTGTGGCAGTCGCTAAACCCTCCTGTACAACCTCATACGAGAGTGTTTCCAAATCGACTCGTTGCCCCCGCCTTCGGGAAACCTGTGGTTCGAGTCTGATAACCTCCGGCAGCAACTCGAGTGTGAGTTCGTCCCCTTCGGCAAGGACAACTGCCCGCTCAACATAGTTCTGAAGTTCACGAACATTGCCCGGCCAATGGTAATCTTTCATCGCCTCCATTGCATCCGGATCGATATGGATGACATAACGATCATTAATCTCATTGTAGATATTTAGGAAATAGACAACTAATTCCGGAATGTCATCACGGCGATCGCGCAGCGGCGGAATTACAATCGAGACGACATTTAATCGATAATAAAGGTCTTCCCGAAAAGTTCCGGATTCAATCTCATCCATCAAGTCGCAGTTCGACGCTGCGATCACACGAGTGTTGACCTGAATGGTTTGGGTGTCGCCGACCCGTTCAAATTCCCTCTCCTGGAGAACCCGCAGCAATTTAACCTGTAGTTTTGGTGTCGTGGAGTTGATCTCGTCCAGAAAAATGGTTCCGGTATGGGCCGCTTCAAAGCGACCCGTTCTGTTACTTACCGCTCCGGTAAAAGAGCCACGGACGTGTCCAAAAAGTTCACTTTCTAACAAACTTTCTGTTAGTGCCCCACAGTTGACCCGTACAAAGGGTCCATTGCGTCGCCCACTCATCTCATGAATGGCACGAGCCACCAACTCCTTTCCCGTGCCTGTTTCGCCCAGGAGCAGGACCGACGCATCGCTTAAGGCAACTTTGTGGATAAGGCGATAAACCTGCTGCATGGCCTCGCAACCACCGATCAATTCTGGAATCGGTGGGGATGTGCCATCTGGTGTTGGATTGGAAAAACCGCGGCTCATTAGAATGGTTGCCTGAGTTGCGCTAATAGCGGAAATGGTCTACTGCTTGTTTCCAAGTTTTCCGATGGCGTCAAGAATGGACCAGAGAATGGCTTCCTCTTCCGGACTACTATTGACACTTTGATCGTAACGCCCCTGCTGCTTCTGGATTTGTGCAATGGTTAGCCCAATACCGCGATCTTTCATACTGCGGCGCATTGCGGCCACGGCAGCTTTGCGATCGCCGATTGGCAACTCAGGCCGACTCGCTGCATCGACCAAAGCGGTTTGTGCGGCTGGAGAGCCAATATTTCCAAGGGCTTCTGCGGCGACATTGGTCAGCGAAGGTACGTACAGAGGTTTGTTCAGCATTCGATCAAATCCGGTCAGGTCATATATTCCGGTGGGCGTTTTCGAGAGAATGGAAATCAGTTTGATTGCCTCCGAGGCCTGATCTAAACGTTCCTGTTGAGTGACAAAATTTAATCCGGCAGCGGCCATCAACTGACGAACCTGATGTTTTGCGGTCTCCGCATCGCGCGGTGGAAAGAAAACGAGTGTTAAGGGGTCTTCCTCAACGAGTTGCTCCGCACGAAGCCGGTTCTCGAGATCCACGATCAGTGCTACCGGAAGGTCTGCCGTGCGCGGGTCCAGTCGCAGTTCATGTAACACCTCTTGAATCGACCTGGGACCAAGTGTCATTGATAAAAAGAGCGCCTCACATTCCGGGTTCCTGCTTGCTGCGAGAAACGCCTCATCCCCACTCTTGTAAGTCTCTATTTCGTAACCGATTGTTTTGAGGAGTCCCGCCATATTTGTTCGGCGGCGTGGACGACGGTCGGCCAAAATCAGATGAGGCTGCCCCTCAACGTTGGCAAAAAACCGTAGTGCTTCGGTGATGTCACTTGCGCCCACAAATGGTAGATCGGGCTCCATTTTCAGAAGGGCTCGCGTGGCGGCCATTCGGAGGCGGCGATTGCTGTGTTCCGCAGCTTTGACGAGAGGGTGTGCCTGTGGTGCCCGCCGTAAGAGTATGTCAGCTGATTGGCTTTTATTGACGACCTCTTCTCCAAAAATCTCTGCAGCTGCAATCGCAGCGGGCATATATCCTTTGTGTAGTGCCTCTTCAAAAACAGCCTCATCAAAATCGATAAAGTTTTCAGTATCTTTGTTGTCCTCACTGAACAGCTTGTGTAAAAATGGCCTCGTTGTAGAGCTCAGTGGATTGTTGAGACCACCATTGAGTTTATCTCGTTCTAATCGGGCGATCGCCGCAGTTTGTCGGCTTTGTTCGTCGCTTGGATCGATTTTCCAAAGTGCATCGGCAATGCGATATGCGGTATTGGCCGCCAACACCTCTTTTTCCACCTGCTTGGAAGTGAGAGATGTGTTCTCGGCGTTCCAACTCCAGAGGGTCGTTAGCCCATCGATGTCTGTGGGTTGTAAAATGCGACCCGCCAAATAATCATTCACTGCTGCAGTGAGGATCGCTTTAATTTTCTTTACAGGTGGAATCGTTCCCACCGCCCTACCCGCTGCGGCCCTGCCCGCCGCTCGCACCGGTTTGGAGGTCGAATAGGACGCCGCCAAGATATCGTAAAGTGCCTGACGTGTTTTGAGTCGGCCCAACACCTCTAAAATAGAGGCCCTTAATGGCGCATCGGCTGATTCCATGACAGCCAGCAAGGGCGCAATCGTCTGATCCCCCATCTGATAAAGGGCAAAGACCGCTGCATCGCGCAAGGCAGTAGGTTGGGGATCTGCGAGGATTGCAACAAGTGGCACAATGGCCCCCGGCCCGGCGACTCGAAGATCGGTGATGGCGTGCTGCCGCTCATTTCGATCACCAGTCGTCGCCTCTTGGGCAAGGCGGGCAAGGCGCTCTGGGCTGGTTCTTTTGGCGATTAAGGCATCCAGGATCTTTTGACAATTGTTGCGTCCCTTCTGGTCCAGTTGTTTGTTCCCGATGATTTGGAGTAAGGGCAGAGAGCCAATTTGTTCGCCTAGTTCGGCCAGACCTTCTGACTGGAGATCAATTTGGCCTAAGGAACCTGCATAGTGATTAGCCAGCTCGAGTTCCTGGAAAACAACTAATTGGTTGATCGCCGTAATCAATTCCTCTGGCGATGTCGGGTTGGATTCCTGAATTGCCATGACCGCTGTGCTGGTTTTCCCATTGGCTGTTGCCCGTGGTGGGTTCTGGGCAGACAGGTTCGATACCTGTGCGACCAGAATTGCACCCAGAAAGCCAGTCACCAGCCAATCACGGTAAAGCGCTGTGCATCGGCGAGAACGTCTATGACGAAATGGTTTTGTCGCGAGATTTGTTATTGTAAAAACGTGAATCAGCGAATGCATCAGGTTGTCTCGCTATGTTGTGCCATCCAACCGCCCTCGCCATGTCGCAATCTGCTTTGCTACCTCGTCAGGTGATGTTGATCCCAAACTGCAAAATGTTTTCAAGGCATTTTCTGCACCGAGTATTTGATAGACATTCTGATCGAGTTCGGCGCAGATATTTTGCATGTCTTGTAGCGGTAATTTGCGCAGCGGAAGTTGTTGTTCCATAGCCTTGCCAACGAGTTGTCCCACAGCATGGTGTGCCGTGCGCTGAGGTATACCTAGCTTGATCATGTATTCCATTAGCGTCGTAGCATCTAAATAACCCCCCTCTAATTTTGCGCGAACGTTATCAGCGTTCCACTGGCTCTGAACAACGATTGGTATTGCAAGATCAAGGCACGCCCCAACGGTATCAAAGGAATCAAATAAAGGTGGCTTGTCTTCTTGAAGATCGCGATTGTAGGCCAATGGCAATCCCTTCACCAACATCAAGAGACTTGTCAGATTGCCAATCACCCGCGAGGTTTTTCCCCGAATCAATTCCAGAACATCGGGATTGATTTTTTGCGGCATCATTGAGGAGCAAGTGCAAAACTCACGGGGTAAGCTGAGATATCCAAACTCGTTTGTCGACCATACAATCCACTCCTCTGCCCAGCCGCTGAGATGTTCTGCAATGACTGCAAGTGCGTAACTAAAATCCAATACAAAATCACGATCACTCGACGCATCCAAACTATTACACGCAATCTGGTCGAAACCGAGGTGTTGTCGGACCACCTCCCGATCGATCGGTAAACTAGTGCCGGCAACCGCACCAGTGCCAAGCGGAAGAACATTGAGGCGTTGTTTTAGAGATTCAAGTCGCTCGCGATCCCGTTGGAATTTTTCGATGTAGGCGAGCCAGTAGTGTGCGGCAAGGACTGGTTGTGCTCGCTGCAAGTGTGTATAAGCCGGAACAATGATATCTGCATCTTGGTCCGTTCGTTCCAGGAAGGCGCATTGAAGGCTATGTAGTTTCGCATCAATGTTGGCCGTCGCATCGCGAGTCCACATTCGCAAATCAGTCGAAACCTGATCATTGCGACTACGGGCCGTGTGCAGTTTTCGTCCCACATCGCCCAAACGATCGATGAGAGCAGCCTCGATCGCCATATGGATATCTTCATTCTCAATTGCAAAGATAAAATTACCCTGCTCAATTTCGTGGCGAATCTCCTGGAGGGATTGCACAATCTTTTGGCAGTCATCCGCGGAAATAAGGCCGGTTTTGGCTAACATTTGGGCATGCGCGATAGAACCCTCAATATCGTACGCATACAAACGGCGATCAAAGCTTACGCTTTCGGTAAACTTTACGACCCGATCATCGGTCGCTACGTCAAAAACACCGCTTCGCGATGGTGTAGTCACGTCATTGTGGGGGTTGGCGGTTTAGTGGTGGCGATGCTGATAGGCCCAAGACATTAATGTTAAAAGGGTTACGGCAAATTGTCAACGAACGGCAATTAGACGCTTTCGCGTGTTAACCCCACAAAAATCCGATTCCTGCATCGGTCGGGCCGTTTCTCACGGCCTTGCTTAGGTGGGGCCGGTCAACTCCGCCTTCGCGGAATCTCGGGCCTTTTACCAAGTCGGCTTTATCGTCTTTTTTCCGTTGTGGTTTCTGGCAGGCAACCGATTTGGTGGCAGGCGCTATTGGCAGCTTGAATTGTCGGTTCGAGACGTGGTAATGTTGAGAGATTTTAGACGCTCAAAAACACTCCTCTGCTTTGATTGAAGGAGGCAAACCAAACAGTGCCCCGCCGCGACGACATCCAGAAAATTCTTATCATCGGTTCAGGGCCAATTGTGATCGGCCAAGCTTGCGAGTTCGACTACTCGGGTACTCAGGCCTGTAAAGCGCTGCGCGAAGAAGGGTATGAAGTCGTATTGGTGAATTCAAATCCCGCGACCATTATGACCGATCCCAATACGGCGGATCGCACCTATCTTGAGCCATTGACCTGCGAGATCGTTGAAAAAGTTATTCAGAGCGAACGTCCTGATGCCCTACTGCCCACGCTAGGAGGGCAGACAGGACTTAATTTGGCGATGGATCTGGAGCAGCAGGGTATTTTAAAAAAATATAACGTAGAAATGATTGGTGCGCGGGCCGATGTGATTGCGAAGGCTGAGGATCGCGAGCAATTTAAACAAGCAATGGAAAAAATACGACTGGATATATGTCGCGGACGTATTGCCACCTGTCTGGATGAAGCAAAATCGGTACAAGCAGAGATTGGATTGCCTTGCGTTGTCCGCCCTAGTTTTACGTTGGGAGGATCGGGATCGAGCATCGCCTATAACCGTGAGGAATTCGACCGATTTGTGCGAGATGGCCTTGAGCAATCACCGGTGACCCAAGTGCTGATTGAAGAATCGGTGATTGGATGGAAAGAATATGAAATGGAGGTGATGCGTGATGTAGATGACAATGTGGTGATTATTTGTGCCATAGAAAATTTCGATCCCATGGGAGTGCATACGGGTGATTCCATTACGGTCGCTCCCGCGCAGACATTGACCGATAAAGAATATCAGCGGATGCGAGATGCTTCATTGGCGATCATACGGGAAATCGGCGTGGAAACCGGAGGGTCCAATATTCAGTTTGCGATCGATCCGCAAACAGGTCGCATGATTGTTATTGAGATGAATCCTCGCGTTAGCCGTTCTAGTGCTCTGGCCTCAAAAGCCACCGGATTTCCGATTGCCAAAATAGCTGCCAAACTGGCAATCGGTTACAGACTCCACGAATTGCCTAACGATATTACCCGTGAAACGATGGCATGTTTTGAACCGACCATTGATTATGTGGTTACGAAGATCCCGCGATTCGCATTTGAGAAATTTCCGGAAGCGGAATCGACACTTACGACACAAATGAAAAGTGTTGGTGAGACAATGGCGATTGGCCGGACATTTAAGGAGTCGTTTCAGAAAGCACTTCGTGGGCTCGAAGTCGGACGATTTGGAATTGGTTGCGATTCGAAGGATCGTTGGGGTACTGCTGAGCAACCATCGCTCGAGTCCATTCGTGCCAAACTGGCGCTGCCTTGCGAACAGCGAGTCTGGTATTTGCGGTATGCACTAAAAAGCGGAATGTCTCTTGAGGAAATATACGAAATCACAGGTATCGATCGCTGGTTTCTCTCCCAAATTAACGAACTCGTCGAGATGGAAGACGAACTTCGCCAGTTGGGAAGAGTTCATGAAGTTCAAGAACCAGACATGCGACGGGCCAAACAGGCCGGTTTTTCAGATCGTCAGTTAGCAACCATTTGGAATTCAACCGATGAAGAGATCCGGAAACGCCGGCAGTTGCTAGGCGTGAATGTTACCTTCAAGTCGGTCGACACCTGTGCTGCAGAGTTTGAAGCGTATACCCCCTATTACTATTCCACCTATGAGCAGGAGGATGAGACGCCACCCAAGCAACCGGGTCGCAAAAGGGTGATGATTCTCGGTGGGGGACCCAACCGTATCGGACAAGGGATTGAGTTTGACTACTGCTGTTGCCATGCGAGTTTTGCTTTGCAGGAGTTAGGTATTGAGTCGATTATGGTGAACTCGAATCCAGAGACAGTGAGTACAGACTACGACACAAGTGACCTGCTTTTTTTTGAGCCGCTTACGACTGAAGATGTGCTGAACATATGCGATCGAATTAAGCCGGATGGAGTCATCATTCAGTTTGGGGGTCAGACGCCCCTAAATCTTGCGAGGGCCCTCTACAACGCGGGCGTGCCGATCATTGGCACTAGTGTTGATACCATCGAAGCAGCAGAAGACCGCGAAAAATTTCAGTCGCTGTTGCAACGACTCCAGTTAAAACACCCGCCAAATGGCATCGCTCTTACAGTCGACCAAGCGCGCCTCGTAGCCCAGAAGATTGGTTACCCAGTTCTAGTTCGCCCCAGTTTTGTCCTGGGCGGTCGGGCAATGGGGATCTGTTACGACCAGAGCCAGTTGGAAGAGTTTGTTAGGGAAGGATTTGTCGTTGCGGAGGGACAGCCGGTACTTATTGACCGTTTTCTTGAAGATGCTATTGAAGTCGACGTCGATTGTATTTTTGATGGAAAAACAGCAGTCGTTGCAGGCATCATGGAGCATATTGAAGAGGCGGGCGTTCATTCGGGGGACTCTGCCTGCGTGATCCCACCCTGCAACTTGCCAAAATCGGTTGTTGCTGAAATTCGTGATGCGACAGTCAATCTCGCTCGCGCACTGCATGTAAAGGGGCTCATGAATGTGCAGTTCGCTGTGAAAAAAGAAGAGGGCCGACAAAATATATATGTGATTGAAGTCAATCCACGTGGAAGTCGCACCGTGCCTTTCGTAGCGAAAGCAACGGGCATGCCTGTGGCAAAAATAGCAGCCAAAATCATGGCCGATGATATTTTAGACGACCCGATTACCCTTTGTGAGCTTGGCTGCAGCACGGACCCTATACCGCGCGGTGTATCGGTTAAGGAGAGTGTTTTTCCATTTCGTAAGTTTGCCGGGGTCGACATAGTGCTAGGTCCGGAAATGAAAAGCACAGGTGAAGTGATGGGGGTTGGCACCAAGTTTTCAGTGGCCTTTGCTAAAGGTCAGATAGCGGCCGGTGTCGTGATACCTCAACAGGGGAAAATATTTGTGAGTGTTGCCAAGAGGCATCAGGAGGCCGTCGTGGCATTCGCAGAACGATTGTCTGCACTTGGATACGATCTATTGGCCACGGAGGGAACGGCTGAAAAATTACGCGATGCCGGTCTTGCCGTCGAGATTGTCCGGAAGTTGAAGGAGGGACATCCTAACCTTCTTGATTTTCTGGCCAACGAAGATGTGCAACTGATCATGAATACACCCAGTGGAAAGGGAGCCCGTACTGATGAAGGCCGTATTCGTGCCGCCTGTGTTTCAGGTGATATTCCCTGCGTGACGACGATTCAGGGTATTGGTGCAGTCGTCCTTGCCCTGGAGGCATTGCAGGAAGAGGGGCTTATCGTAGAGGCACTGCAAGATCGCCTGCACTCGGGGCCGACACAGACGGAAGCAATCAGTAGTGCCTGACCGGATTCGCTAGCTCACGTCTCTCGACTATTTGGCGGTGATGGCTGTGTCTACATTCCTGCCTTGAGACGCTATCCATGCTTTGAGCAACGACACCATTCTTTGAACGGCCTTGGCCAGATGCACGAAGCCACTTATTGCCCGAGTAATGCATCAACAGACTCGCCGATGTTATGGTTTTTCATCAGGGTTTCACCAACAAGCATGGCATCTACACCGGCTAATCGTAAGCGTGCAACATCCTCCTGTGTGCGAATGCCGCTCTCGCTTACAACAAGGCACTGATCGGGAATGTGTTTTTGCAAACGGATCGTATGATTGAGGTCGGTTTCAAAAGTCCGCAAGTCACGATTATTGATTCCGATGAGAGTAGCACCGATATCCAGCACTCTTTGAAGGTTATCTGGTTCATAGAATTCCACGAGAGGTGTCATGCCCAACTCTAGGCTTTCGTGGTAAAGTTCGCGCAGTTGATGATCATCAAGACATTCTGCAATCAAAAGAACGGCATCTGCTCCAGCAACACGGGCTTCGAGGAGTTGGTATGTATCTAAAATGAAATCTTTACGAAGCAGGGGCAAATCAACGACACTGCGGATACGGTTTAGGTAGGAGAGATGTCCCTGAAAATACGGGGCATCTGTCAGTACGCTAAGACAAGTCGCGCCATGTTCAGCATAGATTGTAGCGATCTCTCCCGGATCGAAATCAGGGCGGATGATGCCCGCGGATGGACTCGCCTTTTTTATTTCGGCAATCAGATTTACCGAACCACTTTGGGAAAGAGGCGTATGAAAATTGCGTACTTTGGGCGCATCTTGCAGGGCGGCCCGCAACTCGTTTTCAGGAATTGCCTGCTGTGCATCCGCTATTTCTCTGCGTTTTGTGACAAGGATTGTATCGAGGATTGTTGGCATCGGAATAACACTCAGCGGCTGCGAGCTTGCAATCTATGAACAGCGCGGCTCTCTTTGCGGCCCCAAAACCAGAGAACGATAGAGGCTTTGCATGCATTCAGAGCATAATCTACATGCTTAATGTTTGAAATGCCTGCGCCCGGTGAAGATCATCGGTAATTGATGGCGGTTGCAGGCTGCGATTACCTCTTCATCGCGCCGAGATCCCCCTGGTTGCACGATGGCGGTTATCCCACTTGCCGCAGCAGTTTCAATAGAATCGGCAAATGGAAAGAAGGCATCACTTGCCAAGACACACCCATGGGCCCGATCATCAGCTTTACGAAGTGCCAAATCAACCGCATCCACCCGACTCATTTGTCCTGCCCCGACTCCAATAAGTGTATTGTTCTTGACGAGTACAATCGCGTTGGACTTTACTTGCCGGACCACCCGCCAGGCAAAACGGATATCTTCTAATTGATTGTCATTGGGCTGAGAATCAGTCTTTACGAACCACTCATTATAGAGGTCTGGTTGGAAATCGGTTTCTTGTACAAGCAGACCTCCTGCAACCTGTCGAACTTCACTGCGCACACTGTTGTGGTCGAGTGGACCAACCTCCATTAGCCTCACATTATTTTTCCATTTCGGTCGCGTGGTGAGAATATCTACCGCTTCCGGGCTGAACGAAGGAGCCACAATCGCCTCGACAAACTTATCCGGTTCAACCAGAATTTCGGCAGTGGCTCGATCTACCTCCTGATTGAAACTCAAAACCGACCCGAAAGCGCTGACAGGATCGCCTTCAAAAGCGTTTTGAGTTGCCGTTGCTAAAGATTCCGCAGAGGAGGCCCCGCAGGGGTTATTGTGTTTTATAACAACAGCTGCAGGTGCAGGCAGTGCACGTGCGATCGTAAGCGCACTATCTAAGTCCAGGTAGTTATTGTACGAGAGTTCCTTACCATTAATTTGTTTCGCATGGACTAGAGACGGCTGTTCAAAATCAGAACAACCATAAAGTCCCGCTTTCTGATGTGGATTTTCACCATATCTCAACTTGGTTTTGAGGTCCAGCGAAAGGCAGAGTCTAGTGGCAGGAAAAGTCTTTTCTTCTGTTTCTGAAATGGTATGGGAGAAATAGTCCGCGATCGCACAATCATAGCGGGCTGTAAGCGCAAAAGCTGCCAACGCCAATTGCTGTCTTAATTGTAACGTCGTAGCGCCTCCTGCCTTGATCTGCTCAAGGACGTTATCATATTGAATAGGGGTGGTGACGATGGTGGTGTGAGCGTGATTTTTTGCGGCCGCGCGGATCATGGTAGGACCACCAATATCAATATTCTCGATTGCCATATCAAACGTGGCATCTTCGCGAGCAATCGTATCTTCAAATGGATAGAGATTCACCACAACTAGTGGAAAAGTCAGTATGTCGCAGTTTGCGATTGCTGCCATGTCATCAGGTCGATCGTGACGACAAAGAATTCCCCCATGGACTTTGGGATGCAGTGTCTTAAGGCGACCATCCATCATTTCCGGAAAACCGGTATATTCGGCGATATCGCGGACGGCAATGTTCGCATCGAGTAGATGTTGCTTGGTGCCCCCGGTACTAAACAGTTCGATATCGGCCTCGACGAGTGCCTGGGCAAATTCGACAATCCCTTGTTTGTTACTAACGCTGATGAGCGCACGTTCGATTGTTGGATCGGACATGAGGCCAATGGGGTTTGGTTTAGAGTTGGAGATCCTTTTTTGAGGGAACCATGGTTTACGCCGGATACTGCTCAAGCGTCAAGAGGTGGGCAGTGCGAGAGTTCGGCGATTGTCCGAACTGGAACATTGGCGATTCACGAACGGACCGGATCAACGAGCGTTGTAGAACTTTACGCTGTGGAAACGAGGGTCAAAACAGACAGGAAAAAGAAGATATTATTCAAAAGGATTGTCGCTTTCTTCTTCTTCGCCGTCATTTGGTCCTGAATCGTCCCTATTTTCGAAAGGATTGTCCCCGCTATTTTGATCATCCGAAACATCCTCTGGGCGGTTTTCGAAGTCTGGGTCTGATTGGTCACCTTCATCGGGTTTTTTCCCTTTTTCAGAACTATCGTCCGAAAAGTAGTAATGGGGCTTAGGATATCGGCGATCGTGCAGGCATTGAACGACACCGTCATCGGTCACCAAGTAGATTCGATCGTTGACTTGATTGACGACAGAAAAGGACACATCCTCAGTTTGCAGCACGCCTAGATTGCGGCCGGTTTCGGAATGCAGAATGCGAACGTTTCCCAAATCATCCAAGCCAAACACACGGTCGGGAGTCGCCGCCAAAACGCGACTGATATCCTTTGCGTGCCAAATCAGCTGATCGTTGTTGCCCGTTGAATCAATGTTTGTATTATTCGCATCATCCGTTAATCGGGATCCGCCGGTGATGTCATCCATTACACAGTAAAGTCCCCCATGTTCCGTGGCCACATAAATGCGATCACCGACAGTTAAGGGGGTATAGAGTATGGGTTCACCGGCGGGAAACCGCCAAATAACATTGCCGGTGGTTTCCTGGATTTTGTAAAGATAGCCATTAAGGGACCCCAAATAAAAGTGTCCCGATGGTCTTAGATGGTTGTTGTTTGCAGTGATTTTTGGAGGGGAGTATGCTGGTGGCGCAGTAATACGGTCACGTGTTGGAAGGAAATAGAGCGCTTCCATAGGGAACGCAGAAGCCACATAAAATTCCCCATAATCATTAGACCAGCCAACATATTCGGATTTGTCTCCTATTCGCGGTGTTACCAGAGGCTGTACCATGATGGGAGCAAAAGACATGTGCTTCCATCTCTGTTGTTCTACTTTAGCAGAGCCATTATTTTCTTTTCCGCCAGCATTATTGTTGTTTACAGGACCCTTTTTGTTGAGGGAAATCGCCTCGAGAACACCATTGAGACAAGGCACAAATGCCCGTTCCTTGCTAACTCCCGGTCCTCCGCCAGGAATCTCTTCCATCTTTCGTTGCAAGATAAACTTACCAGTCAAACGATCAAATACGTAGAGATACGACCCATTGAGGACAGCGGCATGGTTCGGGCCAACACCAATTGGTGTTGTCGGATGATTGGGAGATCCAACATGATTCACCCAAAGAACTGCTCCCGTTTCGGAGTCGAATGCCTGAATGGTCCCCTGCTGCGTCTGCAGAAACAGGATTCCATGTTTTTCGCCAGGGCGTCTATCAAAGGTAACACTTTCTACTTTGTCCTGAGATCGATTTAACTGTGCTTGGGCAAACCAAGATCGGGTAAGACCCTGGGCCTGAGCCCTTGCCTCATGGATAAGGGGATCACTAAAACCAAGTGTCGGATGAAGCAGCAGCAATAAAAAGCAGTAAAAGGTTTGAGGTCGGATCATTAAGGTACCTTTACGCTTTAAGAAGCGAGTGAGAGACGCGCGACGCCAAAAGGAACAACAGTTTGGGAGATCAACACCCTAAAATCGCCCATTAGTTATTTTAATTGAATTCTTTTACACAGGCGTGCGAACCCCACCTACAGAGGGGAGTACATCACGGTTTCGCGCTATTCGCCGCTTTAGATCAAAAGATTCAGCGATTTGATTGAAGGCCCTTCCTTTTCAATTTTGGAGGAAATCTTTGTGGCCACTGCAGTCAGTCAGCAGATCTAGCCATTCGATGAACCTTTTCGGTTCTCAATTTGCCCGATTGTCCATGTTTCCAAACAGACCTTCAAAGGCTGGCATTGTTGCCGGTTGGCCGATATAGGTTTGGTTACTACGATGGTCGCGGGGCGAAAAACGATCCACGTTGCAACACCGAAAATGAAACCGCAGCAATTCCATTTAGACAACAATGATTCGGTTCAAGCAGTGTTGGGCTATTTGAATTTCTCTTCGGGAGTGAACGACTCGAGTTTTCTTGCCCACCTAGACAACCTCTATCGGTTCTGTGGAAATTTGCGAGGCACCACAGTGGCCGCCGCGGGTGGTACTCCACTGTGGGATACAGTCACAACCATGCTCGCATCAGAGTTAGATCGCTTGCAGCTGGAAGACGATGCATTTGGAGATGTAGCACAAGCAAGCTTGTTGCTTACTGTGATTCGAGACGAAATTTTACCGACATATCGGAAGTACCATAAAGACCTGTTGTATCATCAAGACGATGAAATGCTCTTCAATTCATTTTTTCTGGGGAGAGTTTTCGAATGTATGTTGTC
>JABABY010000030.1 GCA_014237955.1 Planctomycetota bacterium | reverse complement strand
GGAAGATCTCGCTATTCTGACCGGGGGCGTGGCTGTCTTTGAAGATTTGGGAATCAAGCTCGATAATTTACCCATTACCGATCTCGGACAGGCAAAAAAGATTATTGTCGATAAGGACAATTGCACGATCATCGAGGGTGCCGGCAAGAGCCAGGACATCAAATCGCGCATCGACCAAATACGACGAGAAATCGAAAATGCAACGAGTGACTATGATCGAGAAAAACTTGAGGAACGGTTGGCTAAATTATCCGGTGGTGTTGCAAAGGTAAACGTCGGTGCGGCAACCGAAAGTGAAATGAAAGAGAAGAAGGCTCGTGTTGAAGATGCACTGCACGCGACGCGCGCTGCTGTGGAACAAGGTATTTTGCCGGGTGGTGGAGTTGCCTTACTTCGTGCGTCCAATGCCGTTTCTGCTAAAGGTCTTTCTCAGGATGAAGAGGTTGGGTACAACATTGTCATCCGTGCGTGCCGATCTCCGCTGGTCTCGATTGCCAACAATTCTGGCGAGGATGGTGGCATTGTTTGTGAGAGAGTGGCCCAAGAAGAGGGAAATAGTGGATACAACGCAGCCACCGACACCTACGAAGACCTGGTCCAGGCAGGCGTGATTGATCCCACCAAGGTCACACGCACCGCACTTCAGAACGCATCGAGTGTTTCTACGCTCCTCTTAACCAGTGATGCGTTGATTGCCGAAAGGCCCAAGGATGATAAAAAGGGCGGCAGTGGCCACGGTGGTGATTATGATATGTACTAAACGATTCTAGCAAATGAAACAGACATCTAGGTTCTTTGATGTCCTTTTTCATAGGCCCCCTGGTCTCTCGTGACCGCGGGGCCTTTTTGATTGGCACGCTACTATTTTTGGTAGAATGGGCAGATGGGTTCTCCGATGAGTAAATTTGCTTTTCTTTGGGCTTGTGTCATTCTGCTTGCCTCACTTGTCTTGTTCTCTGAAGCCAAGGGAGACAACGGCAGACGTGAAGCAGTCCAGGAGGATCTGATCCTGATGCAGGGCAAGTGGAAATTAGAAGATTTTGTTTATTATCGTGATGGAAATGTCAATCGCCTACTAAAAGCGCAGCGCAGAGGAATTCGGGTTGTTACAGGAAATCGGTACCACCTAATACTGCAAATTGGGGCGCAGAAAGTTGATGCAAACTATACGTTCCAGTTATACCCCAATCAAAATCCCAAAGCGTTCGATGTCACGCTGCCCGATGGACGTGAAATCAAAGGGATCTACGCGATAAGTGCCGATACGCTTCGTCGCTGCTATTGCCAACCCGGTCTTGCTCGGCCCACACAATTTCAAAGTGGAGATCAGACCTATCAGGTCTGGAAGCGGGTTGGCACACAACCTGCAACGACAGCCAAGAAACAAAAATAATTCATTCCATCCTCTATTCCGCCAATTGTTTGCGGATCGTCGCAACCAATTCATCTGGACCCCCGACCAACGAAAGCGCTAGAGATTGTCCACTGCGGAGATCTTTGAGCTGGCATGTGCCGCTCTCAAACTCGCGACTGCCTGCAACAACTGCTAAACGGTGCCCTCGTCGATCTGCATACTTTAGCTGCTGGCCTATTTTTTTAGGCTCACCATACAATTCGACCCGGAGTCCGGCGGCACGTAAATCGGCGGCTAACTTCAGATAATCATTGAGTCGCTCGGCATCAAAATAGACGATAAACACTTCGGCAGGCGTACTCGCTTTCTCAACCATGCCGACCTCTTCCATGGCGGCCAACAGGCGATCAAGCCCAAGGGATGCCCCAACCCCGGGCAACGCGGTTCGCGTATACAGTCCTGCTAAATTGTCGTATCGGCCACCCGAACAAACACTGCCAATATCGGGTAATGCGTCCAGAAATGTTTCGTAAATAGTGCCTGTGTAGTAATCCAAACCCCGGGCAATGGAAACATCGAGTCGCACCCGAGAGCTGGGTACATCTGCTGCTGCAAGGGCCGAGACAACCTGGCGAAGTTGGGCCGTTCCCTCAAGGCCAGTAGGGCTATCGGCGGTGAGCTTTTCTACTTGATCGAGGATCTCTTCATTTGATCCCGTAAGATCTGATAGTGCCAAAATTTGATCCGCCTGTTTGTGGTCCAAGCCACATCCTTCTACCATTTCACCTGCGGTTCTCTCTCGACCAATTTTAGCAAGTTTGTCTAACGACCTGAGAATGTCCGTCGCTCGGTCCACGAGGCCTAGAGTTTCTAAAATTCCCGTCAAAATTTTTCGGTTATTAATGCAGATTGTAAAGCGGTCAAAACCTATTGCGAGCAGCAAATCATGAATGACTAAAGCAGTTTCAATGTCTGCGACGATACTTTGGGTTCCAATCGTATCAAAATCGCATTGCATAAACTCGCGATAGCGGCCGCGTTGGGTATTTTCGCCCCGCCAGACAGTAGCAATCTGATATCGTTTCAGAGGAGTCCCTAAATTGCCTATATGTTGGGCGGCAAACCGTGCCAGGGGTACGGTCAAATCAAAACGCATTCCCACCCGACGCCCACCATGATCTTCAAAGCAGTAGAGTTGCTTGTCTGTTTCCGCACTGCCCTTACCAAGCAATATTTCCTCATACTCAAGTGCCGGGGTATCGATAGGCGCATAGCCATAGGCTTGGTAGATACGCCGCGCTATTCCGACGATCTTCTCTCGAAGAAGCATCGTTTCCGGAAGATGGTCACGAAAACCTTTGAGCGTGCGTGGTGGAATCAATGACAATGGCGTCACCTACGTCTTTAGCCGAGCACCGGCATTAATGGTGGCTGCGGACTCCGGATGCTCGCCCCTCTTTTCGTGGGCAACACAGCATCCATATAATCTTTCATTTGCTCGGCGGTCTCCCAGTAGTGGTCGTACGTCCAATCGTCTTCGTACTCACATTCCTTCGTCGTATAGTCTCGGCAAATTTTTGGGCGCTCTGCATAGATACCGCAACGATTATCACTTCCCAAGTGATCGCACTCATTGTGAACCATCAGGTACCAATCATCATCTTCGCAGAAGATGGTCGTCTCTCCATGCATCATGTACCAACGGATAAATTCGTAATCCTTCCATTTTTCGGGAGTGTCGATCGGTAGCGCAAAATATTTGCAGCACTTGCCGGAACAAAATTCGCAAAGCACTTGATCTGCTGCAATCTCACTGCGATCGGGTTTCTTTTTCAGGAGCGCCATCATACACACTACCTCTCGCTATCGCTAATATGGAAAGTAAGGTAAACAATTCGCCTGGAAAGAAATTGGCTGATAGCCTAACAAAATTGAATGCTATTGGCCAGTCGTCCGATAGATAACCGTATGTCCATTGGGACTGTACCTGTTACAATCCGAGAACCAATTAGCCAGTCATAAAAGTTCCTCAACATCCACGACCCAAATTTGGGGATATTCGTCCACGCGGATCGCGAAGAGTTACGCATGCAGATTATTATTACAGCACTAGGCCCCGATCACTGTGGTCTGGCTGACCCAATTATCCATTATGTCACGGGGCAGGGCGCCAATATTGCCGAAATCCAGATGTATGATCGTGATGAGGCAAGTCAGTTCGCCATGATGCTGCGAATTCACTTGGAGGCTAGCCAGTATGAGAGTCTTTCGAAGACGATGGCTGAAATTGGCAAGCTCAAGGGGTTGATCATCCGTGTTTGGTCGCCGGAACTCAGAACCGAGCGTCCACGGCTTGCGATTTGTGTTACCCACCGATCTGAGCCGGCGAGAGTCCTTTTACAAAATATTCGTGATGGGAATATCTCTGCCGATCCAGCGATGATGATTAGTAACCGCAATACCTGCCACGATCTGGCGGAAACCTTTGATGTACCCTGGCATTTGATCGGGGACGAACAAGGATGTGCCGATGACGAGAGGATGACCGCCTTGCTGGATGCGGGTAATATTGATTACATCGTGCTCGCCCGATACATGCGGATTTTGCCACCGGAGCTTTGCTGGACCTTTGCAGGAGGCCGCATTATTAACCTCCACCACGGACTCTTGCCGGGGTTTCCAGGATTGCGACCCTATCACACCGCTTATTCAAGCAACATGCTGACCTACGGTGCAACCTGCCACTTTATTGTCCCAGAACTGGATGCGGGAAACCAAATTATTTATCAATCAACCTTTGAAGTATCGCCCGGCACTAAGCTGGGAGAAGTCATTCATATCGGAGAGCAGGAAAATGAGCCTCGCTGTCTATTGGAGGGCGTGCGCCGGGTTGTTTCCGGGGAAGTCCAGCTCCATTTTCATCGCGTGGTGGCTGTCGAAGAAGTGCAAAACACCTCTTCGTAATAGAAATTCAGTTTTGCGTCGCTGGGATTTCTAGCTTGTGTTTAATCTCTCCTGTATTTAGACGCTTCCTCCACCGCTCAGCATACTTGTTACGCTTTTGCTCGGAGTGATCTGGGCGGTATTGCGATCCCAAACCGGTAATTCTTTTAAGATTCCAATTACTCAGTACACGGTAGTCCAACTCGTCATGATCGAGAAAGCCAACCAGTTCTCCCGCTTCGCCGTTATTTTGTAGTCCTTCGTCGCTATAACCCCAAAACATGCGATAAAGCTCGAAGGCATCATTTCCCCTCAACCGCTCAAGGGTCTCAAGCAGGCGTTGCGCGGCCTGAGGGCTACGGCCAGCGGCCTCATGAAGCTCCTCGGCATACATGTCCCACCATCGTGAAAATTCTTTTTTCCCAAACGATTCTACTAATGGGTCATAATATCCTATGTGTGCACTACAGCGCATTGCCAACTGCTTTATTTCCGAACGTTTCGCTTCGGCCAATTCCGCCAACCTGATTTTAACACTGCGGTCCGGTATCACCATCTGCTCAATCCGTGGTTGGGCCCGTCGTTCAAGATCTGTAATCTCAATCCCATCAAGCCATGGCGGCAGACTGGGGGGAGATTGACTTGATGTGGGATTGGAGTCCACAAAAGACTGTCGCCCATTGGCCGGAATAACTCCATTGGCCTCGTCTGTCTGCCAACCAACGTTGCCTTCGAGTGCATAAACGTTAATTAAATAGGCAAGTGGTTCCTCCGCCGGATCTCTGCCGTTGGTCCTCTTACGACACACGTCGAGGCCCATCTTCGCCGCTGTTTCACCCAGAGTAAATGTAATTGTCGTCTGCGGATCCACACGTAAACGCAATTGAGCATTTGGCACATTGGGGCGAATAAGAATTTGTCCACAGTGCACCTTTATTTCCGGGAGATCTTCTTCGTCCATGTCCAGTAATGTCATCATGGTGCCGCCGTTTATTTCAATCGTCATCAAACCAAGGCTAATCTCCGGCCGGAATGTGGGTAGACCAATTAATTGTTGTCCGCTTTTGAGTTGGTCTCTAAAGGGAACTCGCTTGAGGCCATCAAAACTATCTGGTGTCGCGAGCAAAATCTGATCCTGCGATAGAAGCTTTCCCATCGGCACCGCTTCCCGGGGCACCTGAGCATCACCTGTGTCATCAGTGTCATCAGTGTCGCCGGAAGGCGGTTGATCGGCTGGTTCCGTTACTGGTTCTGCGGGGCTTTCAGACGATGCTTGCTTTGGTTCTGCCTTGTTGTCACCATTTGCAGTTTCATTTCCATCCGAAACCGAGGCAGCGTTCTTTTTTCTATTCTGTGGGACACCACTCGAGTCTGCTGCAACAGTTGGCGGTGAGGCATCGGCGTCCAGGTCCTCCTTCCCCGCGACTGCCGGAACGACTGATGGTTCGACTTCTGGTGAAGAGTCGGCCACGGGGGCTGTTCCATTTTTTGGCACTACCGGATCATTTGGGTCGGCGATCTCGGCATCCACGGTTTTTTTGTCGGGGCTTTTTTCTTCTAGGGGTCCGCTCTCGTTTTGGGAAATCTGTTTTTGGTTTGACGCTTTATTGTAGTTGAACATCTGGAGAATACCGAGCGTGACACAAGCCGCCACCAGGGCGGTCACGGTCATTGGGATGAATCGCTTACTAGACTTTTCTCCTCGGAGATATTCGGGAATCTTGGAATCATACGCTGCATCTACAGCGTCTTCGCCTTCAACTCCAACGGTCGATTCCTGGATCGAACCAGAAAACTCCTCCGGCACCTGGGGCAACGTTTCTTCGGCTTGTGGACTGTGGGATTCACCGCGAAAAGTGCCTGCTACTGCCTCCTCATCACCAGAGGATGTTGACATTCCCAATCGATACATTCGTTCACGAGAGGCGGCATCAAACTGCGCCGGTTCACTCAAAATCATCGCGAGCACATGATGGCAGGACATAACTTCAGCTAACTGCATATTGGCGTTAGTACCACTATCCAAACATTGCCGTTCAAATTCTTCGAGTTGCTCAGGAGACATTGTATTATCTAGATACTCAGCAACGGAGTTAGGATCTTGGCCCAATCCACGGCCCACCAACTCAGCGGCACTTAGATCTGAGTCATTGAGAACGGTGCGCATTCGCTGAACAAGCGTCTGAGCAAAATCACTTGTTCGAATTTTTTCCGATAAAACCTCGCGATCTTTGGGATCTAAAATATTATCGAGGTAGGCTAACAGGGTCCTGAGTGTCAGTCGCATACTATTCCTTCAATCATTCTGTTTGGTGCAATCAATTGCCATCGTGTTTTCGGGAAGAAGAATCGGTAACTAAAATCCGCATCCGAATACTTTTTCGACAACTACTGGTATTAGTGACCATTTAGTGGAATGTTCGTGCAAAAAATAAAAATTATCGTAATTTGTGATGCCACAAATCGAATCCATTCCATCCATGTATTTTCATGAAGAAGTGCGAAAACACCCGGGGTCTGTAATAAAATGCCTTTTGGTTCGTTATAAGTCCATATCGTTTTATCCTGAAAAAATATCCTGAAAAAATTTGTGGGTGCCATGTCTGATTAAAATAAGGGTGGTCTTGAATTCCATTTTTGACGTTCCAAATCAGAAATCGATCCGATGGATGTATCACGAAATGTGCCCCAACAGGCTGTTACGGAGTCTGAAGGGTATTTGGAGCTAGGCATGGTGCATCATGCATTGGCAGTCCTCGATCGCTTGGAGGAAACGGAAGTGTTGGGAGTGCGTGCTGTACAGATCAAAGGGGAAGCACTACGGATGGCCGGTAGATATGAGGAGGCCGTCATCGTGTTGCAGCGTGCTGTGAATCTAGATCCTAAAGTACTTCGCGTGTGGTTGGCTCTGGGCTGGTGCTACAAACGTATCGGACAGGTCGAGATGGCAATTCAATCTATGAATGTGGCCTTGGAAATTGAGCCTCACAACGCATTGATCCATTACAATCTAGCATGCTATTGGAGCCTGAACCGAAACACCCAAAGGGCCCTACAATCCCTCACAATAGCAATCGACATCGATTCACATTATCGAGAATATCTTGATGTCGATTCAGATCTTGATCCCATTCGCTGGGATCCACAATTTGTCGCCATGACCAACGCTATTATCTAATATGGCGAAAACTCATGGGCCATTTTTGCCATGGGTTCTCATCGAAGGGATTTTTGTTGCATTGTCAGATATTGAAATCGTGGCAACAATCCTTGTATAACGGATGTGTCAGAAGCCTCACCGCAAGATGAAATGGGTCTTTTTTTAGCGACGGGACTTGGACACGATTATTAATGCATCACACTGCGAATAGACCTTCCTTTTAAGGCAATACCTTGACGGATTCATCCAACGACAATCTCCCAAATCAAGAAATTGATCTCAAAGATCCCCGCTTGGCTGCTTTTCTTGCACTCCTATGGCCGGGTCTTGGGCATATTTACCAGCATCGCTACACAAAAGGGCTCTTGTTTATGGTCTGCATTCTGGGCCTCTTCGCCTTTGGATGGAACCTTGGCGGCCAAAGAGTGGTCTATGCCTCGTGGCGAGATGGTGATCGTCGCTGGCATTATTTTTGTCAGGTTTGGGTAGGACTGCCTGCGTGGCCGGCTATGTTACAAGCTCTAGATAAGGGGCTTTTCAGCAAAGAGTTCATGCGACAGCCAAGCTTGACACAATCGTTCACCGCCAAACATGATCGCGAGCATGATCAGCCAACAGAATTAGATCTATGGCAACTCCGACACCATAGCCGTTACGAAATGGGTACCATTTTTACGATGGTAGCTGGACTTTTAAATCTTCTGGTCATTTTCGATGCGGCTGCCGGTCCTGTTGGTAGTACCCGAAGTGACAATGGCAACCTTCAGCGGTCGTTATCCGATACATCGGGATGATTTATACACCACCATCATTTAATTGCTGGCCATATCAACGAGTATTAAGATTGTGATAGATTTTATTCTTGTAGCTGACCTCACACGTCTGTGGTATGCAATACCATTGGTTGTTTCGGTGAGTCTAGTATACGCTGCCACACACCATGAAAAGATTAGTGTGATTCTTCGGAGGGCGGTACGTACTGCGGTTTGGATATCGGGATTTATGCTCATAGCATTCTTTGTCTTATATTTTATCCAGAACGCCGTCGGGTAGGTGCGGACTTTATTGAAACCGAAACAAGCATTCTATTCGCAATGCCTGTTTAGATTGTAATTCTCTCTTTGTTGGATTGTTCCACCCATTAGCAAACATGAAACGCCCGCAAAGCGTTTGGCAATATTACCTGTTTTCTGATTATGGGTTGCCATGAACTTCTATGACTCAATTCGACTGCGGCGAAAGAATGCTTTGGTCGTGCTTGGATTATCTGTCTTTCTAGCCGCGACAACGTTCGGATTGTCCGCTACCCCGCCAAGCGCGACTCCGCTCGACCGCTTACTCGATGCACTGCCGCAAGGGCCTGAAAATTCGGTGCCGGAAAGAGCGCGTTTCGTGAAGCACCTTGTACCACAAGTTGAGCAGTGGGCCGCGGAACTCACTTCGTATTCCCCGGAAATTTCCAATGACGGCATTCTCGAGTTGGTCGGTCATCTCATTGCCATCCGGAACCGTGTCGATACATCCCTCGCACACATGCTAGAGAGGCGATTGCTGTTTCTCGATTCACCAGACCAATCTACAACACAGGATGCATTAAAGAGCTTTCTCACCTGCACAGCGGCACTCAGAGACCTCTCCGGAAGACTTCGCTATCTGTCCGTCGATGTTCTGACCGATGCGAGTTATGACCTTGAAAGCAATATCGGTGACTATGAAAAACTTCTTGATCTATTAATTCAAGAGCGGAGTGCTGTGGGAGCAACAACCTCGCTTTCTATTCTTGTAGAGCGACATGAAATCGACTCACTGCCACCATTGCCCGATCGACTTAAGGGAAAAATACTTCAGTTAACCCGCGTAACTCGCAATATGGAATCCTTGCCATGGCTGGCAAGACTGATCCGCAGTGAGCAGATTTCACCAGAATTCACAATATTTCTAGCAGATACGATTCGATATATGGGCCTGCCTCAGGATCCGCGGCCGGGTCACGATCCTACGCTGCAAACACCGGCGATAACTGCGCAACAACTCCATGACATTGTGGCTGCTGTAAAAACCGCCGACTTACACCCTAATGATGTACGGCGACAAAAAGAGCTGCTTGACTGGCTGGAAGAGCGTCGCACTTCTGGAGTAACAGGCGCCGCCTATCAAATGGGAGCCACATCGATCCAGGCAGGGGACTGGCTGTTAATGAAAAATCCATCTCCCTACAATCGTTTCACAGACCTTCAGCCGGGATTGTTCACCCACGCCGGAATTGTAACCGTTGAAGTCGGCAGTGACGGTCGTCGCCGTTTTGTTGTTGTTGATCTCCCCGAAACAGAACATGCTATACCAGCAACAACCGTAGATACTTTTGTCAAGCGAACACTGAATTATGTTTTTATTCGTCATAAAGACCCCGATGTCGCCCACAAAATGGCCCAGGTTGCCAGGACTGTTATAGGAAACGAATCCAAATTTGACTTAAATTTTGAGACTAAGGGCATCGAACAACTCAAAGGACAAAACCTTGAGGAAAAAACGATTGATGGCTATTGTGCTGGCCTGCTCTTGTTGTGTGCTCAAGAAACAGGAAGACCCCGGCACGAGTTTTTTCCTATTCCAGAACATCCTGCTTCCGGTAAAACACTTCTTAATTTGGCGCAACTCGACGTCTCGATGCAACGCGACTTTCTTTCGCCAACCGGGGCTCTCTTTTCGCCCCAGATGGCCATTATTCATCGCAGCCCGCCCATGTATTCTCCCAGGCGGGAAATCGAACAGGGCGTCTACGACCACTTTGCGACCCAAATGCAAGAGAAGGAATTAACTCCCTCCCTTGATTGGCACCAAACATTGCGGCTTAAAATGGCAGAGGCGGCTCGTGGCAACGAGCTACTGGCTGGTGTTCTTGCAAACGCAGCGGGCGTGAATCGGAATATGAATTTAGTGGCTGCTGCTAAACTCGGTGCCGTCGTACAGACTCTTGATAAATTTGCATATGGTGCGAGTGGCAATTATCAGCAAGTGCGCGATGCATTTCAACTCGATGCTGTCGATACACTCCGCGATAGGGAGGGCAGCGAAGAGCAGATCAACAACGTGCTGAACTGTCGCCGGCAACACGCTGATCTTTTTATTCGTTGGGAAGCGGGTGTTATTACATCTCGCGAACTCCGCATCGAATTGGTAGAGTATTATGTCGCCGAGGGGTGTAATAACCTCGATGATCGATTTTTTACAGAAAACAGAAGCGATTCTTCTTTTTCACCACCTGCTGAGAATCCCTAAAATGGGAGCTTTTCTTGGGCCCTAAAACGCATCACAATGGTGCTCGCTTTTCATATTATTTCATTGATGCCCGGTGGTTTTACATAAAGGCAATAGGCTCTTCGAACGCGTGCATCTGATGACATGCTGTCTGTACCCGATAGATCCCCTGTGTGGGTTCATTTCATTTTTCCATACCAAAACATCGAACCATGAATATTGTTGTCTTGGGCGCTGGTACTGTTGGCACCTCTATTGCAGATTTGCTCTGTCAGAATCGCCATAATGTCACTGTCGTGGATGATGATTTAGAGCGGGTCAATGGGATCAATGAACGACTTGATGTTCGCGGCATCCATGGATCTGCATCACAGTCTAGTATTTTGTTTCAGGCAGAAGTTGGCAGTGCAGATTTATGCCTTGCTGTCACAGGCAACGATGAGGTCAATTTGATCGCCGCCAGCATGGCAAAAGCGATGGGTGCCGCCCGCACGGTTGCTCGGGTTTACGCGCCAATCTATAACGACTTCAGCACGTTTGCCTATCAGAGTCATTTTAAGATTGACCGGTTGTTGAGCCTCGAACACCTTTCGGCAATGGAGCTAGCACACGATATTCGACACCCCGGAACGGTTGCCATGGAACATTTTTCACGTGGTGAAATTGAGGTGGATGAAATTGAAATCTCCGAAAAACCCCTCGCTGCAGGCAAAGCGATTAAAGAGTTGGGCTTGCCCCCGGATATCCGAATTGCTTCCATAACCCGAGGTGGTCGTACGTCACTGGCGCTTGCTGATGATGTGCTGAATACTGGCGACCGAATAACACTCATCGGCAATGGCGAGGAAATTGATGATGTCAAGGAATTATTTCAAGAAGGATCACAATCTAAATTAGGGATTGTGATCGCCGGAGGGGGTGAAACTGGTTACCATTTAGCCCAATCCCTTGAGGGAGGCCGTTTTGGTGTCGTGTTATTGGATGCTGACCGTGAGCGATGCAATTTTCTTTCGGAAAATCTAAAATCGGTTACCGTGGTTCATACCGACGCAACCCAGCGAGCAAATCTTGAAGAAGAGCGCGTGGGAAGGGCTGACGTTTTTGTAGCATGCATGGCAGATGACGAAGATAACATCATGGCCTGCGTCACAGCACGAGAGATTGGTGCGCAATCGATCATGGCGGTGGTCGAGCGTCCCGATTATGCAGAAGTGGTCGGCAAATTGGGAATTGACCGGGCAGTCAGCCCCAGAGAGGTAATGGCCCGTCAGGTATTGAGCCTCCTCTACCGTGGCCCCATTATCTCGCGTACGGCCCTAGGCTCAGGTGGGCTTAATGTTCTAGAACTTCTTGTCCGTGAGGGAGCGCCTTGTACGGAACATGTGTTGGCAAATTTGCAGCTTCCCGAGCAATGCTTGATCGCTGTCATCGTCCGCAAGGACTACGTGCGGGTGCCGGGTGCGGACGACCTCCTCAAACCCGAGGATACCGTTGTTGCGCTTATCGATGATTCAGCAATTGAAGAAACGGTCGCCATGTTCGATACCAATGGGCAATAAGACAAATGGATAGATTGGCAGTTTAATGTGTTGTTTTCAAAAATTCGCTCCCACCCAATCTTAATGGGGAGAGTCGCCTCAGGGTCGTACACTCAACGATGAATTTTTCGCTGCTCTGCAAGCATCTCAGTCGCATTACGTTTCTGATCGCCCTGACAATGGTTTTCAGCCTGCCATGGGCTTTTCCAGACATCGGTGGCAGTGCCGAATTTGAATATGACGGCTTCTTCGGCCTACTAGGGGCAATGGCAATCGCGCTTTTTGTAAGCGGTTTACTTTGGTATTTCGGAAAACATGCCAAAGGGCAGCTTTACCGCAAAGAAGCGATGGCCATCGTTGGGCTCAGTTGGATGCTGGCGACAGTACTCGGTGCGATGCCCTATCTGCTTAGCCGTACTGAAATGTCGCCGGGAAGAGTGATGCAGGTATGGGATGCCTGCTTCGAATCACAATCGGGTTTTAGCACCACCGGTGCCACAGTGTTGACCAATGTACAAATGGAAGAGGGGTACGCACTGGTGCCGCGATCGATCCTGTTCTGGCGGAGCAGTACGCACTTTCTTGGCGGCATGGGAATCATCGTCTTGTTTGTGGCTATCTTAGGACAAGGATCCGCTGGAAAAACACTCATGCGTAGTGAAATACCAGGCCCCACAAAGGAGGGCCCGCAAACTCGGATGCAACATACTGCCTGGATTTTTGCGACCATTTACATTGTATTGACCTTTGCTCTGGCCATTATTCTTGGGTGCTGCGGACTGTCCTGGTTCGATTCTCTCTGCACTGCTTTTGGCACAATGGCAACAGGGGGATTCAGCACCTACAACGATAGCGTGGGTCATTTTTCACAATTGCCGAATGTCGGCGTCACCGGAGCACTTTGGGCCGAATCGTTTATTATGCTCTTTATGGTGATTGCGGGAACAAATTTTACACTCTTGTATTTTGTTGCCATCGGAAAGCCTCTCAAGCTGATTAAAGATGTGGAGTGGCGAACCTATATCGCAACTCTATTTGTCCTGACACTTCTGATCGTTTTTTTCGGCTACCTCCACCGGGACGAATTATTTTACACAGGCAGCAACTTTTGGCCGTCCTTTGCCTCTGGCCTAAGACACAGCAGCTTTCAAGTTGTCTCGATCATGACAACGACAGGGTTCAGTAGTGGTGCAAATTTCGACGCGTGGAATAACTTTGGCCGTGGCATGCTACTATTGTTGATGTTTGTTGGTGGCTGTGCGGGAAGTACCGGGGGCGGACTAAAAGTTATCCGGCATATCATGTTTCTGAACATTATTCGCCTGGAGCTTGAGAAAGCCTATCACCCCACGGTTGTCCGGCCCTTGAGATTGGGGGGCCACCCGGTAGAAGATCAAAATCTACGCAAGAACATTTTGGTTTACTTTGGTCTCATTCTTGTAATTTTTATTTTCAGTTGGATGTTTTTGATCACTACAGAACCGGACCATACGTGGATCCGTGGTGGCACGGGGGCGGAACATATGGATCACAAACTGATCGACTGCGCCTCGAGTGTCGCAGCAACACTCAATAATGTGGGGCCCGGCCTCGGTACTGTAGGTCCAAAATACACCTACACCCACTTCACACCACAGGCAAAGGTTTTATTCATCTGGCTGATGATGGTCGGCCGGTTGGAAATTTTTGCCATCCTTGTACTTTTTTTGCCCGGATTCTGGCGAAACCATTAGCCGCATTTTTCGCGACATGTCGCTGGGTTTCCCAGCGAATCAGCGCGGTGCAGTACCTGACATCTTCGGCGTTCGCGTTGGCCGACTAACGGCCCATGTGAACCGGAAAAATACTTCTTCTCTGTCTGATGTGGGCGGTTACCACGCTGAAGTGTACAATGCGATACACAAAGTTGCAGGACACTATTTACCGTTCCGCCGCTGCGAGCAA
>JABABY010000002.1 GCA_014237955.1 Planctomycetota bacterium | reverse complement strand
ATCGATTGTCTTATCGATGGGGACCTGTGCCATTCTCATTCAGGTGTTTTTGGTTTTTTTTTGTACAATTATTTATAAACTGATCAACCACGAACATTTAAGCAGTCTATTAGAGGGGATGTTGATCTGGGGAGATTACAACAAACCACTGGGGGAATGGCTGCTTGGCCACCCTACCCTGATCCGACTTTTATCAATGATGGCGATTGGCCTCCAGATTATCGGCCCCTGGTTACTCTTTGTGCCGTGGCGGACCGCAACGTTTCGCCTCTTCACAATCGCCGGATTTGTATTGTTTCATATCGGGATTGAACTGACCGTTACGGTCGGTCTGTTTTCCTACATCTCCCTGGCAGCTTGGGCACTTCTGCTACCCACCGAATTCTGGTCGGCTACTTGCTGGAATCCGGTTCGAACGCTGTTGGTACAAGGTGCAACCAGAAGCCAACTGCAGCACGCGACAGATCAGATAAAGAGTGGTGATCTCCACCATCCCAAACCACCGCTTATTTTCACATCGATCGTCACCCTCTGTCTTCTTTTTGTAATTGTCTACAATGTTCTGGGGCTTATGGAACCCGAGCGTGGTTCGCTCACTCCAACGGCGATGAAACGAGTGGCCGAATCGCTAGTTCTGCGCCAAAGATGGGCCATGTTTTCGAAAGAGCAGCCGACCAATACCTGGTATGTCGCGCAAGCCCGGCTGGTCAATGGGAAGCAGGTCGATTTACTTCGTGGTGGATTTCCGGTGGAACATCCGACCCGGTCGAGCAGGCAACCCAATCACCGATGGGTTAAATATCTTCAGGGTATTAACAAACCAAGCACGCCCAATATTTTCCGAACGATCTACGCGCAGTATCTTTTCGACACCTGGAACGCGGCCCATGATGAGGCAGAACAGATCCAATTACTCGAGTTATTGCGATTTCGGCAAGTGATCGTGCCGGAGGGTGAAGGAATCCACTTCGCAACAGATATTTTTGGGACTGTCAGGGCAAAGAATGCCCGGGCCGAAGATACGATCCAGTGGGATGCGCCCTGGAAGACGCCGTAAAGAAAATCTCTGGCTTTATTGATAATAGCCGCGATATGACTTTCGTATCGCCAACAACGACCACCCCGGTGTATTATCCTGCAAGATTGGAAGTTTGCCGCACAATGCGTTTTGGCAACGACAACAGAATCACCAATATCAAAGTTCCTCTGGCGAATCCGGGAATGCAAGCGTTGTCCCATCGAGGTAAACCGCAGCAGCATTACCCAATAAATCTCGATGCATACGCCACGGGTCCGCGAAGTAGCCCTCGCCAATCTGCGTGTCAAGAAGATTGGTTCCCAAAATCTGCAATGCTCGCTGGTTGCTAAAAATCGACTCCGCATACGTGATTTTGTGGCCTTCACCTCGGACACTTAGGAGCTTTGAAAAATACTGCACGGCAAGATTATTTTTTCTCGGCATCGATGCACCTAAAACCACGACATGCAACCGATCCCACTCTTCCTGACGCATGGTTTGTTTCCAGGCGGTCATTTGCCGGTGGAAGTGATCAATTCGGAACTTCGCTGCCAGTTGCACATTGGTGAGTATCTGTGGTTTCACTGTTTCCAAAAAATCGGCTAATTCTTTTCGCTTCCACTTTCGCTGGGCAACAATCTTTTGCGCAAACGCTCGACTCGTATCGATCAGCTTGTGTTGTGCTTCTGCCAAGGATGCATTAAAGGACAGTTGTTTTGCAACAGACTGCTTTGCGGCACCCGCGAGGTGGTTTAATTGCTCAAGCTTTTCAATCCGTTCGGGTGAAAGCAATCCCTCACCATACGGTTCCATCAAGAGAAATATGGTTAAGGTAATGTGGGAAACGGTGGTCAAGGCACGATAACCGGTAGGGGGCGCGATACCTTTGCTTTCTTTTCCATCCTGCAAAAGCGTAAGATCCTCGCCACTTGCGATAATGATCGGACCCGCGTCCTGTAAAAGTGTTTTGCGCGCGTGGCTGTAGGTGCTCCGAAACAGGGCGTCGATTTGCTTTAACGGATCCTGTTCTGGGGGTCCCGCAATCGATGGACTATGGGTTAGAACAAACAAAACAAAAAGAAAACACCGATAGTCTTTCATTTGTGGTCCTCTCAAATGGAAGTAGAATTGTGTTTTTGTTCTCCAGAAGTCTATTTCAAAGCATTCTTAGCTTTGAAACTACTCCACTTGGACCTATTTTTCGTTCCGTCGCGTTGTCGCGACCTCGATTTAGGGCCAACAAGAATAAAACACCACTTGTCGAGACCGGTGCAGAGATAGCTTTCCCTAAAAAACCTCTATGTTTTTTGGAAAATGCTAACTGCCAGAGGAGGGAAACAAATCACGCCTAGAGGATTCTCAGTCCCAGCACCAATTGCCCGGCACGACATCCTGGCGCAGCTTGGTGATCGCACTGCTCCTCTCTGTCGCCAGTTGCTTGCTTATCTCTTGGTGTTCAATCACCTCATAAGGATTGATCCACACACCCCCTGAAGCCGTAATCACCAAGGATCGGGGCCGCTTGAGAAAACTGACAATCGACGGCGTGCTTTGCGGAACGGTCCCTGCAGGTGTGGCCAAGCTTTCCGTATCGAGCAGCCCATCCATGCTCAATCCGGCTTTTTGGGGTAAATTTTCGCTCTGAAGAAGAGCACCTACTACGGCCATATCCATACAGTTGCGCAACTGCCCGAAAATTGGATCGACAACAGAAAGCTCGTCATATTTTTCGGTCATCGTCTCGGCCCACTTGCGGGCCACCTTATTTACTTTTCCAGTACGTGTCCGTTTACCATCGGCACTGATCCGTTCATCTTCTGCGAGGACCTTGACCCCTTGGCCTCGCAATTCCCACGCGAGTCCCGCAGCATCGGTCAACAGTGCTTCGTAATCGGTCTCCATCCACCAGCGAGGCATAAAATCTTTCGAGTGCGATTTGAGCATCTTTAAGTAACTCGGCATTCCCACAATCGGTGCTGGCTCCAAACCCATCCCAAGACATTTCATCCGGTAGTCCGCAACGACGAGCGTCCAGGCAAACCGGCTCGCAGGATCCACCCCCGAAACGGAGACTCTCTGCGGACCAAGACTCTCTTCAATATCCTGTTTTCTAGCAACAACTTGCTCCACTTGGGCTGGCCCGTTCAGCCGTCCAAAGCTGGCCATGAGGGTCCTAAGATTTTTGATTCCCTCCCGGGTCGGATCGATCGAACAGGTAATCGGCGCCACCTCGGGAGCAAACGCTGCGCGAAGAGCGACCAGGAAGTCCTGCAGGAGAATCACCGGACGTCCAGTCGTGGCCCCCACAACTTGTCCCAAATCGTCGATACGCCAAGCCTCGCCCGGCCCGGCAAGCACAATATCGTTTTTCTCGGGATAGACAAAAACGTACTGGATACGCTGGATTCCGCCAAGATAACGGATCTGGGGCGAAAGCGTCTGCCCTTCACCGGCCGTCTGGGCATGGGAAATTGCCTCCTGCAGTGCCCGCAGGGAGATCTTGCGTAGGCGAACTCCCTCCTGCATGCCTGCGGGAACTTCTCTTGCCAACCGATCCCTTTTGTTTGCGATTTCCTGGCGGACCTGTGGCCTTAAATCGGCAATCGCACCTTGGGCATCGATCGCCACCCCACCGACCTGCGAGGCATTGAATCCACCACCACCAAACTGGGCGAAGGCCTGGTTTCCAGCGGTGGAGGATAACAATCCGACCATCGCGAGAAAAACGCCCGGTAACAACAATCGTAAACAACCTGCCATTGGATGACTCGCCATTGGTTTCATTGGATTGACTCTAGTTGATTGCTATGGTGTCGCTATCAGCCACATACCCTGGTGCCGTTACCTGAATGACCGCGGAACCTGCAACCAATCCTGAGACCGAAAAGACTGTACCACTATCCCCTGCAGGAATGGTGACCGCGGTCACTGAGGGGGCCACACACAATGTGGATGGCCACCACACTGTTGCCAGGGTATTGTCAAAGGTAACGGTCACGGTCAGGGCCTCCTGGGTGGGGCCCGTACGCGAGACAATTGCCACGGTACAACCGCCAGGGGCAAGAGACGTGTTGACTATCGTGAGCAACAGTTCTCCAGTATTTTGGTCCTCATTGTCACCATCATTATTGTCATTATCAATCCCAATATCGAGATCAGCAAACGCAGTATCCGTTTGTCCCTGCTCGGTAACGCCGGTCTGAATATTGTATTGGACGACTCCCTTGATGTGGGAAAAGAACGGAATGCAGGTAATACGCACATAACGGCGATCGGCCGAAACGACTGCGTTTGCCTGCATGGTCACACCCACAGGGAGAACGGTAATTTGTGGTTGGTATCCTACTGCAGATCGACTGAATACTGGCCGGTTACCAATCGTTGAAGGCTGACGCAAGCGACTAGCAGCAGCTTGGCTCAGAGAAACATCGGAATCCGAAACCGCATCGATCTGCTGTGCCAGGATCGTGCGATTGACTGCCAATTGATTCGTAATGTCATTGGCAATTTGCTGATCTGCTAACGACTCCTTGCGGCGCCCTTCCTCCAGATTGAATGTCACAATGGCCCCATTGTCGTCCAGGGGAATAACTTGTCGAAAATGAATTTCCCGTTCTGTACCGGAATGATTCCAAACATCTACCGTCACGCGCCCGGCGGAAATTTTTCCCCAAACCTGTCGCAGCAGGATGCGGTAATCTCCGGCAAAGCCCTCGGGACAGCAATACGCCTCAGCGTACCCCGACCCAGCGGATCGATCCAAAGTATCATTGGGATTTCCCATAAGAACGCCCCCGCCAGCGGTCCGAGGCTGGTGGTAGGAACAGATGCTCCCGGTCGGATCCTCAACCATCAGATCGACATCAGCTTCCCCGCTCCAAGACACCTTCACGACGACATCCCGCTGCAGAACTTCTCCGAGCTGCTTTGCAAATTGGTCGGCCTCTTCATTTTTATCTTCCTCGCGCAGGCGAGCGAGCAATGCCTCGGCATTTCTGCGAGCCTTCGCAGTTATATCCGATTCCTCTTTTGGCCATTCCTGTCCCAGAATGCCAAGAGAGGTCCATTTGATGGCGTCGTCATCTTGCAAGTAAACGGCCAACGCAAGGGCTTTGACATACGCTTCGGGAAAGCCCTGTGTGCGCAAAGTTGCCTGGTGCAACAAATCAAGAGCGCGGGCATGGTTGCCGAGGCGTCCCATATAATCGGCCAAAAAAACCAATTGGTGGGGTGTCGTGGCAAAATCAGCAGAAGACATCAGAACCCGCTCAACCTCAGATGCCGGCATATTATTCATTTGCATGGCTAGTGCCAGTGCTTCGTACATCCAGGGCTGTACCTGACCTGCCCGCAGCGAAGCGCGGATGAGCGCAATAGCCTGCTCCAGATCTTGGGGATCTCCCTGAACGAGTTGACGTACCTTCGAGCGGATTAGCTTGGGACGAACACGATGCTCCTGTAGAAAACGATAGTACGCGGCCTCCCAACCATCGCCTGCTTTCCGCTCTACATTCAATTTGGCTCTAGAGTATGTCTCTGGTGATACTTTGGAGCTGGACGCATTGCTAGCCACGCCCCGCTTTGTCGGTATCACTGCATTCTGCACATCCGTGGAAACTTTTTGGTTTGCATCTGGTGCAAAAAGGCTTTTCCCATCATTGACTGCAACTGGTGGGTTAGCATCTGCTTTGGAGATGGCTAAAAAACCGATCAACATTAGGACCATCAGCAATAAACGGCTGCTTGGCTGATTGGTACATGGCTTGAATTGTTTCAGCATAGGTTCGTTCTCCACAAAGCAAATCTCTTATACACTTAGTCCAGATAACTTTTCTGTCGTGCTTAAATATTTTTTTCTCAAGCGATCTTAAGGACCAGTAAGGATGGGCTCAGCGCCCGACAACTCAAAAAACTCAACGTCGATTTGGTCGTATAACACTGCATAGAATCCGCTCGGCATCAAGACAACAGCTTCCGGGTGGGTCTCGAGTAATTCCTGAGCCATAACACCTTCATAGAGGCGGCAGTCGCCCCAATAGCGAAACCGGTAGATGGTAATCCCGGAGGGACTCATTCCAATCGGCTCAATATCGGTCTTCAGGCGTTGATCACTAAACATGCCGCCGCCACCACCACCACCCATACCGCCACCCATACCGCCACCACCCATGCCGCCACCACCCATGCCGCCACCACCCATACCGCCCATGCCGGCTGATTGACCACCTCCCATACCGCCAAAACCCATCATCCCGCCAGAAGTATTGCTCCCAAAGCCGCCAACACCAGTGGTATCGAGCGTAATCGGCAAGACAAGATCGGCAACCGGGTAGACCTTTGTTGTTAAATTCTCTGTTGCTGCTTCTTTTGTCGTAATCATAAGTACTTCATCTTGGATCGTGTACGTCAACTCCGGATCGATTTTTAGCAATAACAATTTTATGGCCGACCGAAGCGTAATACCCGCAACCTTCATTTGAACCGGTGTGTCGGAGGCGATGCCCAGTTCCTCAAGATTTCTGTCGTCGAGTTGGATTTGCATACCGTCATCTTGTCCGGGAGTAGAAGTACTGGCTGAGATCCGCGCAAGGACCAGAACCAAAGGTGTCGGATCAGGAAAGTCGATAACTTCTGGCCCAATGATCTCATCAAGCTCTTTAAGTATCTTTTTTTCAGCAGCGCTTTTTATCTGCAAGTCTACCTCTGACCATTTTTTGCGGCGCTCTGTTAAACTTTGCCACTGTTGAGCATCTGGATAAATAATAGGCGTATCAATGGGCATAGGAATCGATGACTTCAGTACATCCAGATATTGGCGAGTCACTCCGCGGTTGTATTGCTGGACTGCTACCAGATACTCCTCGTACATCATTGTATTATGTGAACTCTCGCTGGCCGCGGTGATAGCGGGGTCGGGCAACAGGGCATTGTCTCTGCTCACTTGCTGCACCTCGGCCACAGTTAGTTCTGCCTGATCGTAGCGATCTTCTTTCATAAGCGATGAGAAGCGGACCATCATCGCGTTCATTGCCTGTTGCTTTCGCTCTAAATCCGTAACAAGTCGCTGTCGTTCGATTTTCCGTGCCTCAACTTCCTGCTGTTCCCGGCGTTCTTGGTCATGCTCGATTTTTCTCGTACCCGCTAACCGGACAGCGGACTTGAGTTCATTCTCAAGCTGTAAACGAACATCGGGATCTAAGTCGAGTGCGTCTCGCACCTTGTCCAATTGGAGCTTTAAAAGTTCTTCGCCAGTCTGTGGATCTACGGCCATAAGACGATTGGCTTTTTCCAGAGTCTCTTTAGTATCTGTCTTGACGGCATCTGTAACCACTTGTTGCCTCTGGCGAACTGTGTCGATACCCTCACCTGAGTCATCAATAAATCCATCGAGTAAATTGTGGTCGTCGCTCGACAATTGCCTATCATGTCGGAGGATGGCATTGGCATCCGGATCCTCCGGATCGAGTTTCTGCGCGCCTCGGGCCAATCGTCCCGCAGCCCCGGAATTGTTTACGGAAGATGCTGATTGTGCCAATCGATTCAGGGATTCAACATTATGTGCTATCCCTTGGCGGATTTTTCCAAGGCCAGAAGTGCCTAATGTTGCCAAGGTCAGTCCACTGTTCTTTGCGGCCTCTGTTACAAGGTTTGCAAGGTAGCTGTTTGCAGCTTCCGACTTAGAAGCGGGCTGATCAAAATAGAATGTGCGCGTTTCGCCATCGACCAAGCCGTTTAGTTCTATCTTGGAGTTAACTATAGTCGCGCCTTTCCCCACCACAATATTGTCTCGATCGGTTCGCAGCGGTTGCAGTGGATTCGGATACGCGGTCACTCCTTGTGGCCAGGTCACACCTTCTGGCCAGACCACTGTTCCCTTGACTGCAGCAGCCAACTCCCTTGCTGCACCATCGGGGTTGATCTGAGAACCATCTAACAGCACCCGACCACCTGTTTGGTTTGCCAGAGTCGCTAAAAAAAACGGTTGGGCACCTGGACCTATTGCATAACTGGTAATTGGTAATCGCTTTTCCACACATTGACCGATGAGGGATCGGAGATTCTCCCCGGCGACCTTTTTGGCGGCACTTTGACCATCTCCGATATACACAACAGCCCGCTTACCATCTCCAGACTTTTGAAAACTATCGACTGCTGACTCGACTGCCTTCTCCATATCGGTAGACCCGAGCGGAACACGGCGGTTTAGTTTTTCCAGGGCCTCATCGAGGGCTGCACTACCGGGTGCAACGAAACCGTTTGTGAGGGGCGTGGCGTCTAAATCGACTGCAATTAATTTTACGCGATCATTGTTCCCAGCTTGTTTCAGAAATTTTCTAAGTGTTGCCAGAGCCGCTGTCCGGTATTCGCCAAACTGACTGGCCGAGGTATCGAACAGAACGACAACCTCCGTATTCGCCGGAGAGGCATCACTGGCATTTGGCTTGAGGCTCAAGGCAAAATACGTTTCGCCATCAGCAGATGTATAGGTATCAAGCCGAGACACACCCGAAGGTGATTCGGCAGTGCCCTTAGCAGTGAGGCTAATGATCCCAACTACCAGTGCCGCGCATACAAAACCAAACCGTGAGGTCATGGCAGGACTCCGACCAGTATTATTTGAAAGAAACCCACGTGCCGGGATGCGATTCTGTTCCGAAACACTAGCCAGCACGTAAAACGCCTTGCTCCGCTTCTGGTTTATCGCAACAGCCCGCTGTAGACCTTGCGCAACCAGACTGGTCACCCGCTACTTATTCTAGGGCGGGATACCAGTTATTACTACAATAACTCGCAAAAATTGGCTGGGCCGGATAATTTGCCGGATTTACCTGACAAAAAGTCAAAAAACGTACTCAAAGTCGTTATTTTTGGATTATCTGAACTACTGATTGCATACAGGTACATTTCAGAATGCGACATTGAGGCGATCCGCCATCAGATCTATAGGACATACCTCGGGATAAAGAACGCCCGGCACAATCGGGAAACGAGCACCCTTCACCCCAAAAGCTCAGGATAGAAACGACTCTTCTCTCGCTGCCACATCCCACTTTCTAGCCCTTCGAGAAAAGGCCGTGGATTGATTTCGGAAGGCTCTGTTTTGAAGGCTACAACGGAGACATCTCGGGCAAGCAATCAAACCGGTTGTCTCGACTGCCCGAAGGATACATTTAACCTTCGGAAAACGTATGATTGCACCGATTGGGGCAATGCCAGTAGTGGTGAACAAGCTGTCCTCGATCGTGGTCCGGAGCCCACACTTGCGCACATTGCTGACACTGCAACTTCACACGAACAAAATCCACCAGATCAATACCGTACTTGGCCAATTCTGGAGCGGTACAGTTTCTGGGACCTGTGTTGCCCATTCGATTCCTGCTTTCAAACGAACACCCAGTAACGGGGTGCGAGCTTTACAAAATAGCGATAATAATGGGCAATACCATTTTTGAATCACTTGAGTTGTTCATCGAGTCTGGTACGCAACTACCATACTTTATCCCTAATCTGCTTCAGAAAGCGAATCTTCAACTAAAGAGTAGTGATGGCGGGCCGGGAAATGAATCCACAGTTGGCTAGCAAGTCGGTCTTCACTTTCACAGAATGGGATATTGTAGTCGCTCTATAAAATTATTCCATACCAATGAAACACAATCGGGGAGGTGATTCTTTTTCAAAATCATCATCGTGTCCATTGTCCGGTACAATACTCTTGTCCATCTAACTTAAAGGAATCTACCATGTCACGTATTTTTACAACTTTATTGGCATTGTCGCTTGTTGTTGGAGGCTTATGTGTTGCGATGGGCGGACAAAACTTCCGTGCAGTTAACCCCGACCACCCGATGTTTTCTGCCCTGACAATCGGGCAACTGATCAATGTTCAGTGGGAAGCGACCGGCTGCGTCATCTCAGACTGGGGGGGTATAAAAAAGGTCGAGGCCATTGGCCCCAACTACTTGGTATATAGCGAAGAGGGCATGACGTACTATCTCTATATCAACCAGGTAAAGTTGGTTATGGTTCGCCCTGGTGGTCGCATTGTGGAGCCGTCACCAGCAGGAGATAGTGATCTGGATACTCCTGACAGTGCAGAATGATTTTTGATCATTCGGGAGTCGCGCTCAACCGACGAGACTTGGCTAACGTAGATTGGGCGTCTATTCGCCTTGCGGAACAAAACACCTGTAATCCGTCTCAGCTTAATGCGTTGTATTGGAGGATACCGCTGGCGTAGCAACGCTCGCATCGGAACTAAGCAGGACCACAATCCAGTGCGCGTCGGGTTGGCTTTCTAGTGTAATTTTCACCACCATCGTCAAAGGGGCCGAGAGAACCATCCCAACAGGTCCGAGAATCCATCCCCAAAGGACCAATCCCACAAAGATTACGAGCGGCGAAAGACCCAGTCCCCGACCAAAGACTCGTGGCTCTATGACGTTACCGATAAGCATATTGATGACAACGTAGCCCACAATAATCCAGCCAGCCCCCTGCCAGCCTAATTGAACGAGCGCCAGAATCACTGCGGGGATCGCGGCAATAAAGGAACCGATATTTGGTATAAAATTTAATAGAAAGGCCAGGGTTCCCCAGAGAAATGGGTAGTCCAGCCCCATAAAAAAAAGAAACAATCCTGTCAGCAATCCCGTTGCAAAACACATGATGGTCTTCAACACAAGGTAATGTCTTACGTCGGCAACGATACGACTAAACTGCTGCCGAGTGTTTTGTGAGCCCCCGGACAGTGCGGCCAATTTGGACGGAAATCCTGCTGCTTCCAAAAGAATAAAAACTACGGTGAGGGCGACCATAAACGCACTGCCAAAGGCACCCCCCAGGCTGCTCACCATCCCTCCAGCAAATTGTACTGCGGCACCGACATCAAGAGACTGCCGGATGGATGTCACAAAATCCTGCCCTGAAAATTGCTCCAACCCCTGAAGCGATTTGTATTGATCGAGCCATTTAAACACGCTGTCCACAGTCTTCTTAAGACTCGCTTCGTAACCTGGCAAATTTTGGGAGAAGCTGTTAATCGACGAACCCATCAAAACGATGAAACCCAAGGCGATGAGCGTTAGACCAACAATAACAATCGCAAGAGCCAGCACTACCGGCACACGCTTTGACTTAAGCCAGGTGAGTATCGGAGCGCAAACAATGGCAATGAAGATAGACAAGAGCAGGGGTACCAATAGCGGTGCGGCGACCCGTATGCCCGCCACGACAATGACAAAAGCAGCGGCAGAGTAGAGAGTTCTCAAGGCACGGGATGGCCCCGTAGCACTGGCTTGCTGCACGATATAACCCATTTCTGCAAAATTCGGGTGGCTGCCGCCACGCTCCGAGCTGACAACTGCGCGGTTTCGCTTTGCCTAGGAGGCGTATAAAATTCTAGACAAAACATTCACCCGATCATAGTCATCCGCAAGCCCAGGGCATTTCGATGTCTCGCTGAGGCTAAAATTCGGCCCCGTTTGTCCTGTCCATCGAAAATCAGAAGAAATCCCATTGGAAACTTCTTCTCAGTCGCTGTTGGGCAGATCGCAAAAAAGAGTTCGGGAACCAATTTTCTTGCTCGATCGATCCAAGCTGCAAGGGGCTATAAAACACGAATACCGAATGACTTGTGTTCTTTTTGCCACAAAGGCAGGAGACCATTGCTTTTCAGCAATTGCCCAATCAGGATAGAAACTGAGACTGCCACACCGGTCTCTCACAGCTTCTGAGCGATTTCATGATACGGAGCACCCGTATGTCGCTTTGCAAAAAAGATCAAATGGAAAGAACGTATCCCTATCGACAATGACGAGGAGATTAAGACATGGCTAAGCGCGCACCGGCGAGAACAAATGTGAAAGATACTCACGAACTTGAGCACCTGCAGGATGACTGGAAGTGGTTTACCACCCTAGGGCTGGTACTTATCATCCTTGGGGTCATTGCGGTAATCTATTGTTTCTTTGCCTCTCAGGCAGCCGTGGTGCTCTTTGGAATCTTAATCCTTGCCGGTGGTATTGCCCAGATCATCAATGCCTTTTGGGCCGGCAAATGGAATGGGTTCCTTCTCAATCTTCTTATCGGCATCATTTATGTTGTCGTCGGTTTATTCATGGTGGACGATCATCAAGAAGCGGTCCTCGTCCTTAGTGCGCTATTGGCTGCTTTCTTTATTGTTGGTGGGATTATTCGTATCATAGCGGCCCTATCTATGCAATTTGCTGGCTGGGGCTGGGCGCTTCTGAGCGGCATCATTGCATTGCTTTTAGGGGTTCTGATTTATAAAGGCTGGCCGTACACAGGGGCCATGATTATTGGGCTCTACATCGGTATCGAAATGATTTTCAACGGTTGGTATTGGGTGATGCTCGGTAACGAACTGAAGGATCGCTCCGAAGCATAAAGCGTTGATTCTCGCTGCAAGAAAATCTGTGCGTCATGGTAATTTTGCCATGACGCACACGTGGTGCGGATCTCTCATACTATGCTCAAGTATGGGATACTTGGCGATCACGGCGACGGCAATCTCCGGATCGACTGTGAGGCAACCTTCCTAAAAGGTGCCGGACTCGCCACACGTGGTATCTGTTCGAGCGTTGCCGTTTGATCGGCAACTGCGGACGATTGGTTTCCAAGGCGAATTTGCCAACCCGTCCCTAGCGCTCGATAAATACCAATTAGGCTCATTACCACGTTCCCCTGGCTCTGGGCTAACTGGTCTTGGGCCTTAGTAAGATCGCTCTGCAAGAGAAACACCCTATTGAAATCGATTTCGCCAGCTTTGTATTTGAGTTCTGCCAATCGCACAGATTCCTTTAAAGCCGCCACACTTTCATTTAAATATTTCACCTGTTTTTGTGTCTTGATATAGCTGATCAACGAATCTTCGACTTCTTTGTTTGCCACCAAAATTCTTTCTTGATATTCAATCGCACGCTGTTGGAATACTGCATCCTGGATGGCAATTTCATTCATGAGGCGGCCATAATTCAGGATCTTCCAACTGAAGCTGGGATTCATAATCCCACTGGTACTATCACCCTGGAAGAGCCTATCGAAATTACGCGCCGAAGTTCCAATCGTGCCGTTGATGGAAAAACTCGGATAAAGCTCCGATGCGACAACACCAATGCGTGCACTTGCTATAGCAGCAGCACGCTCAATGGCGCGGATATCAGGACGCCGACGAATCAAATCGGCGGGCAAGCCTACTGAGACAATGGTCGGTGCTGTGGGGATTGGCGTCTGGAGATCAGGCACTAAATCCCCCAGTTTTTGCGTGGGAATTCCTAGCAAAACACACAGAGCATTGGATGACTGGCGGACCCCTATTTCCAATTCTGGAATAATAGCCTGAGTATTGCCCAGATTGGATTCGGCCTGCGTCACATCAAGCTTATCTGTTTCGCCCGCCTCAAAACGGACCTGGGCAATTTTTAACGATCCTTCCTGGGCTGCAACATTCTGATGCGCATAAATAAGCCTTTGTTGGTAGGTCCGCAATTCAAGATAGGTGGTTGCCACTTCCGCCAGGAGGCCTACCAGTACAGCATCATAATCTTCCACCGACATTTCCAGATTTGCATTTGCGGATTCCAGATTCCTCCGGAAACGGCCCCAGACATCCAGTTCCCAGGAGAGGTTAAAACCCGTGTTCCAGTTTTGCCAGTTATTGGGTAATCGATCGTTTACAGGAAGTGGCAAAGCCAATCCCTGATTTTTGCTCTGCAGGACCGACAAATATTGGCCCGAAATACCCTGCGACTGTGGAAAGATGAGACCTACCGCGATGGCACGAGTAGCCTGTGCTTGAAGCACCCGCATCCCAGCTATTTTGAGCGGCAAATTTTCTTCGTTGGCAAGTTCGATCAGCCTGTTGAGAGCCGGATCGTTCATCACGGTCCACCAGTACACATCCTCGGGGCGGTCACTTCGAACATGTTTGTTTTCTTCCTCAATCCAATCGTCAGCAACCATCGCCGCAGGCCGGCCATAGTTTGGGCCTACCTTCATCCCATTCTGCCACCAATCCATCAGACTCGAACCGCCAAAGCGGGTACAGCCGGTTGTGCTGGCACAGACGGTGATACACAGACAGACTAAAACAAGCCGCCCTGCAGGCTTGCTAGCTTGATGCGCAAACCAAGCCCGAGCGGCCAAGAGTCCGCTTGACGAACAACGGAACGAATCGCCCAGCATGAATAAATGGCTCCGACGCGGAAGACGGGAAGCACTTTGTTGCACTCAGTACCCAATAAACAACCAGAAACTGGCACAATCGGCATAACCGTCATGAGACCTCTAGCGTGCAATATCGGTTCGGTCGCGACTACAAAACCACCGGACACTCAAAGGCCGGCAGAGTCGCAACAACTGCTATCCACAACATACATTTGGCAGTTTTACTAATCCGTACATCTTCACATGCCCGGACAATGGAAGGCTGCCAAGATGGTCCGCAGATATCTGCCTACACGATTCTGGGCAGCTGATTAAAGGACCCGCTAAAGACTCTCATACTATGGAACAACGATGCAACACAACGCCACGTTCTGCAAGACGATTCCGCTTATAGGATAGGCGCCAGCTGGCGGACGACATCCAATTGCCGTAGCGGATTGAATGTTTTGTCAAATGTGGCGTTACGCTTTAATCTTGCTGTCCGCGAAAGCATCTCGGAGTTAGGAGAGTCGGCTAACAAAATGAGCGGGGGAAAGCGATTGGCCCGTTGTGTTTGAATAATCTTTTCGATTGCCGCATCGCTTAAGAGTGTAGCATCACAAATCACCAGATCAACAAGCGTCTGGTTGGTCTTTTGGGCGAACATCAAATGTATGGCAGGAAGAATATTTTCCATGGCCTGACAAGCAATCACCTCATATCCAATATGCTCTAGAGCATGGCTCCGTAAAGTCAAACGTTCATGATCAGACTCGGCCACAAAGAGTCGCTTCGAAATAATTTTTCCACACGACTGATGTGCCTTCTTTTTGAAGCACTCCCCCAACTTGTCGTTGTCATGATCGCAAACGTTGTCGAGTGAGATCATCGGGGGCACTCCTATGCGGTCGCTGACACCTGGTCGATGTTCAAAAATCCTCGCAAGCAAGTCGACTGCGCCGGTGCCTTCAGTTTATTCATGGCCCGACATTCAATTTGACGAATTCGCTCTCGTGATACTGAAAATATTTTCCCGATCTCATCTAAGGTTTTCGTACTTCCATCTGCCAGTCCATATCGTAACCGCAAGATTTCCCGCTCACGTACATCTAAAACACGCATCACGCTATCGAGACGCTCCCGAAGGTGGTGATGGTGAAGAGACTCTATCTGATCCACACCTCGAGTATCGTGAATAGCCTCACCAAAACGAACCTCGTCAAGCGTGCCACTGGGATGGTCGAGGGATAGCGGCGGCTGTCGCATTTTTATTAGTGATCGAACATCTCTAGCATTTAGTTTTGTAACCTCTGCCATCTCTTCGATGCTTGGCTCTCGACCCAGCTGTTGGACTAATTCCGACATACGATCCTGAATCATCAGCATTTTCCCAATCGCGTGTACTGGTATTCGAATGGTCCGACTCTGGTCGGCTATGGCCCGCGTAATTGCCTGCTTAATCCACCACACCGCATAGGTTGAAAACTTATAACCTCGCTTGTACTCAAATTTTTCTGCGGCACGAAGGAGGCCGGCGTTTCCCTCCTGAATAAGATCCATGATGCTCAAGCCTCGGTTGGTGTACTTCTTTGCAACCGAAACCACCAATCTAAGATTGCCTGCCACTAAATCTCGCTTTGCTTGAACATACGCTTGCTGGTATTGCGTAATTTTCTTCACATGTCGGTCGAGAGTCGCGGGGGACTCAAGGGTCAACTTCATCAACCTACAGACTTCGGCGCGACTTTCTGATGCCGAACCCAAATAATGTTTTGCGCGATTTTTATCCACCTGACGCTTGGCGCGGTTCATTTTCTGGCTGATATCAATTACATTTTTAAATAATGGTTCAAGCTGTTCGATACGTATTTGCAACTCCTCAAGAAGTCGCATCGCCTTTGTGCGGCGCCTCGAAAGCCGCCGCCACGCGTGATGGCGCTTTTGCTTGTGCATTTTACGATTCACTGCCGTGTTAAAGTCCGCCGGCATGTCGTCTACGAGTTTTTTGAGCGTCTCGAGATTGGGCCCCATACGACACTCAATGTGCTGGCGTTTTAATGCGTCTGAGGCTGAAAAGTCCAGTGTCCTATCAACCCTCAGTGTCCCTCGCCCAATACTTTCAAGAATATTGATCGCGCCGCAGATTATGTAATAATTTGCCAGCATTTCTTCACGATACTTTTTACGCGAACTTTCGATATTTTTGGCCGCTTCCAATTCCTCAGCACGACTGAGCATGGGAAACGTACTCATTTGCATGAGATATAAACGAACCGGATTGTCCTCCGCGACTGGTTTGGATTTCTCGTTTCTCTTGGGCTCATGATGAACTCGAGATATCTTGTTTTTCTCAGTAGCCCTGGACACTCCGGCAATCCTGGAAGCGTTTGTCATTTTCAGTAAACTCCGTTGGAAAATCTTTGGTAAACAACTACTTACTGAACCTTTTTTATGCTGCTTCGGAAAACTGCAACTCCGGTGAAGTTGCCCGCAACTGCAGCAATGCGGTATGCATACGACTTTTCAAGGTTCCGACAGGAATCGAAAGCTTCTCGGCCGCCTCGCGATATTTGAGGCCCTGGAAAAACACCAACGACACAATCGTCTGCAGTTGGAGCGGTAACTTTTCTACCGCCCTACGCACCGACTCGCTCTGCTCCTGCTTCTGGAGAGTTTCCGCGGGCTGGAGTCCGCCACCACGAACCAAATCCACCAACTCGCACCGCTGGCCATCCTGTTCACTTCCGGATTGATTCAAGCTCGCAATTTCATGGCGACGGTTCCGACGATTACTGTCGATCGCCTGATTGATTGCAATGCGATACAACCATGGTTTTACTTGTCGACCTTCCTGGAACTGTTCGCATTTGACATGCAATTGCATGAATGTCGCCTGCAGGACGTCTTCCGCAATCGATAAATTTCCGATTTGCCGCTTGAGGAAATACATCAGCGGTCCTCGATACCGATCAACAAGCTCAGCAAACTGAGCCTCGTTACCGGTCTCCCTGTAGGAGAGCAGTAGCTGCTCATCGGTCAATCGGTTTTCCCAATCACCGCACAACTGATCATTGCGTTCTGTTATTACTGAACAAGACATGGCACTTCATTCCCTTCTCACTGGACAAACCGTACAAACACCTAAGCCGACCAACCGTCCAAAACGCTGGTCCCTTTTTCTGTTCAAATGAGAAGCAATGGCTGTGCCGAAAGACGAGGATCTCTTGGAGAAAGCACAAGGTGTTTGGCTGTAAGGTGATGGGTCAGCAAGCTGCCGCAAGAAATACGGCTGCGGTGCGAGGCAGAATGCCCCACCGTGGAAAGCTGCCCCGTTATGAAGTCTTTACGTGGGTAGCTCTTAGGCGTTTGTCGCAGAGTTCCCAGTGTCGGGATCCACTGGACTGTTGTCGCCCGTCGACTTATCGTCCTTTAACTTCCTGTAGAGCGTTTTTCGATCCAAACCAAGAATTCGGGCTGCGAGCGTTTTGTTACCATCCACCGACTGGAGAACGTGCAAAATATATCGCTTTTCGATTTCCTCAAGTGCCACAAGTTCGGTGGGATCCTCCCCGCCAATAAAAACTTGTGAACTGCGATAGTTGCAAATCTTTTCGGGTAAATCTTCTAGTCCGAGGCGGTCGTACCGCGTCAAAGCAATCGCTCGCTCAATGACATTACGCAATTCCCGAACATTTCCGGGCCACGCGTAGCTGAGTAATTTTTCAGCAACCGCTTTGGAAATATCGGTTACCTGTTTTTTCTCCCGGGCGGCAAATATTTCCAGAAAGTGCTGGGCCAACAACAGAATATCGGTGCCACGTGACCGTAGTGGGGGCAGGTCGCACTGAATAACATTGACGCGGAAAAAAAGATCTTCGCGAAATCGCCCATCTTCAACTGCTGTTTCAAGATCGCGATTTGTGGCGGTAACGATGCGGACATCAAAAGGCACCTCCTGATCGCTTCCGACCGGTCGAATAACATTCTCTTCCAATGCACGCAACAATTTGGGCTGCATCGTCAGTGGAAGTTCTCCAACTTCATCCAGTAGCAATGTCCCTCCCTCCGCTTGGAGAAACAGCCCTTTACGCTCGCCACGGGCATCGGTAAACGCCCCTGCTGCATGGCCAAATAATTCGCTTTCCAGCAGTGTGTCGGGGATTGCAGCGCAATTCACCGCAACAAAAGGCTTTTCTGCTCGTCGACTCTGCCGGTGAATGGCTCGCGCAACCAATTCTTTTCCCGTACCGCTTTCGCCTGTAATCAAAACAGACGTTTCCGAGTCGGCAAAACGCGCCAATTGGTCGAACAACTCCTGCATGGGCGCGCTGCTGCCCAAGATATCTCCAAATCGCTCGCTACGGGCTACTGCTTCGCTAAGTCGCTTAACCTTCTCCTGCAGGTTACGGTGTTGGAGCGCTCGATTTAGCGTAACCCCCAAAAGGTTCATCTCAATTGGCTTGGTAACAAAATCGTAGGCTCCCGCGCGGATTGCAGCGATTGCAGTTTCCAGACTGCCAAACGCAGTCATCACAATCACCGGAATATCCGGACGGTTTGCCACGATACGCTCGCAGAGATCAAGGCCTCCCACACCTGGCATATTCAGGTCGGTAAGCACCACATCAAACGATTCCCTACTGAGTGCCTGGAAGGCTTCCTCGGCGACTGTAAACCAAGCCGTTTTGAAATCACGCATGCGCAAATCAACCTCCAGCAATTCGCACATGCTCTGCTCATCATCGACAATCAAGACTCGTCCTGGCACACCTCTGTCTCCATAGGCAAAAAAACCTCAAAACAACTACCCTGCCCCAATTCACTGTGGACATCAAGCCAGCCTCCGTGTTCCTGAATAATTCCGTAGGATATCGAAAGCCCTAATCCGGTTCCCTCACCAACTTTTTTGGTTGTAAAGAATGGCTCGAACACATGTTCAATGTTCTCGGGCGAAATCCCCACCCCCTCATCGGCTACCGTCAAGCAATAGTAGGGTCCAGTCCGCTCTACCCCATCCTTGCAACGAACTTTCGAATCCTTCTTCAAGCCTACCCTTACCACCCCTCCTGTTGGCATCGATTGGATGGCATTGACGATTAAATTAGACAACACCTGTTGAAGTTGGTCCACATCAAACAAAATGGGAAACTCTTTTTCCTTACAGTAAAAATCCAATTGCACAGCACTTTTTTCTGCAATCGATTTTAATAAGTCGAGGGTACCAAGGATCATTTTCCGCAAGTCGGTCGTGCTTGGCTGGGGCTTACTACGCCGAGCAAAGTTGAGAAGCTGCCGAATGATTGCGGACATACGTTCCGATTCTGCGCGAATGGTCTCTGCACTACTGACGACCTCTTCGGCAGATAGTTTTTCCGAGACGATCAAACTGGCCCGACCGGAAACCACATTGAGGGGTGTTCCTAGCTCGTGTGCCAACCCCGATGCCAAACGACCCACTGTCCGCAAGCGGTCTGCGTGGCGCAGTTGGTTCACAGCGGCCAATCTCGCAACGGCCTCTTCTTGGATTCTTTCTTGCGAGGCAATCAACTGCTGACACATTACATTGAGGCTACCGGCCAATTCCCCTAATTCATCCCGGGATTGCAACTGCAAGGGGCCGTCGAGATCCCCATGACCGATGCGCCGCGTCTTCTCGATTAACTGTTTGAGTGGTCGACCGACAAAACAAATACCTCCTAAAGTCACCGCGGCGCCCGACACGAGTACCATAGCAGTTGAAAAACCCAATACTTTAATAATTGCCCACTGTTTATTCTTATCTAGCTCGGCAAGGGGTCGCGACAACTCCAAGCGACCAGAACGATGGTCATCAAGAGCAATAGGACGGTAATAGACAAGTTGTCTGTTGCCTTCGGCATCTACCGTAACGATGGACGCCCCACGTTGAACGACCTTTGTCTTAATAATTTCGGGCTGAAACCAGGTCCAGCGAACTCGCATTCGCTGTTCCTTGCCGCTGTCTTCCTGAATCATGCGAAGCACACCTTCTTCACCGTGCTTGCGCCAGACAATCTCAATCCTTTCCTCCATCGCAGTGCCAATCTTCTTGGCGAGCAATTCTGTATCGCGATGAAACTGTTCTTCAATGCGCCTTATCTCAATAAAAGCGTACAGCGATGTGACAATAATAATGCCGAGGATGAAAATCAAAATGAGTTTTGCTGTTAGTTTCATCGCTTGATTTTACCTACCGGCACCACACGTTGCCCAACAATGGGTACAGGGATTGTCTCCAAAATAGCCACTGTAACATGAACGTTTTTGGCGTGCAGTAGGGAAGTACAACGATCACGGTGAAAAGCGGCAATCAGCGACCCGATTCGCTGGCGATCACCGTGCCGTTACTCTTTCTTCCGGGGCAACCGGTAATGTGAAAATAAACGAACTCCCCTCTCGGGGTACCGATTGTGCCCAAATTTTTCCCTGATGCCGCTCGACAATCCGCTTACAAATGGCCAAACCAATTCCCGTTCCCGAATACTGTTCTTCATCGACATGCAACCGCTGAAAAATCTCGAATATTTTATCTGCTTCTTCCGGATTGAAGCCGATACCATTATCACGAATTGTGAATACCCATTCGCACTTTACTCTTTCTACTAGAACATGAATTTGAAGGGCTCGTTCGCTTCTATATTTTATCGCGTTGCCAATTAAGTTTTGAAAAAGCTGAACCATCTGCGTTTTGTCAGCCATAACCTCCGGAAGGTTGTCGGCAATTATTTCAGGCTGACCTTCCCGGATTTCAAATTCCAGGTTGTTCATCGAGTCCTTCAGTATTTCCTGACAGGCAACACATTTGATCGGCTTCTGTTTGGTGGTTACCTTTGAATAGATTCGTAGATCATCAATGAGTGCTCGCATCCTCCTGGCGCCTTCAACAATAAAAGTGAGGCATTCCTGTGCCTTTTTATCGAAGTGGGTATGATGGTCGATCTGGAGCAACTGACAAAATCCGGTAATAGCACGTAACGGTGTTGTAAGATCGTGAGAGACAATCGACACATATTGTTCCAAATCGCGGTTACTCCTCTCTAATTCAGCTGCATATTGTTTCTGCCCCTCCTCAGCATTTCGACGAGCGGTAATGTCACGCAAAAAAATTGTGAACATAGGCTCACCCTCGAGCGGCACAGGATGGACCGCCAACTCAGCAGGAAAAGCCGTTCTATCTTTGCGGAGTGCCTTGATTTCAATCCGCCTCCCAATCTCTGGGTTCTCTCCATGCTGCTGGTATTGCTGGAGAGCATCAACAGGAAACGTTTTCGTTTCCGGAGTATCAAATAACTGGGTCGCTTCGCGACCTACTAGCTCATCGCTTGTATATCCAAACGTGTTTTCGGCAGCTGGATTGAATTCAAGAATGTGTCCCTTTGCGTCTAGGGTGATGATGCAGTCGAGCGAAGCGTTGAGTACGGCCCGCATCCGTAAATCGCTCTCTCGGAACTGTTCTTTAGCGGCCTCCAGGATTACGAGGTTTTTCATTACGCTAACCGCATACTTTGCAGCCTCTAATAACCGCTGCGCAGTTATTCGCTCTTCAATAATAAATTCCTGGGCACCCTGACGCAGCGAATCTGCTGCAGATTCCATCTGATCTTGGGGAACTGATACAACGATCGGGATCGTACGGTTTGTGGCCCGCAATTGCGGAATCACATTCTGGTGAATATTGTCTGATATTCCGAGAAGAATCCCATCGAGATTCCTTTTTTCGACACACTCAAGGGCACGGTCCAGATCGGCAACCCATTCAAGTTGGAGTGCATCCTTCAATGTCTCTAGGAGCTTTATGACATGGGTTGCTTTCTTGCGATCATGATCAATCAGAAGAAAATGTAATTGCTGTGACATGACACCCACGAAATACTAGAAACTCGATTGGCAGCTTCTCGTTACACAAGAAATATTTTCAAAGGCATTTGCTCGCGTTATGCTCAACAAATGCGGTCCTGGTTTGGCGTAAGCAGCGAGAGACGACATTTCACTTGATAGCAAGTCAGGGCGACAGAATAAAGCGGGGAGCCCCGCAATACACCGTATGCAGGCTGGGCATCACAACCATATTCAGTTTATCGGCAAACGCCTCGTGTACCAAATGTTGCATTTGAAATTACGTCACTACTATCTCGGAAGGACAATGGGCCAAGTAAAGGCAGGTAGACCATCCGGCAATCGCTATTCGCCTCAATCCACAAACTAGTTTAGTCAGATATCTGCAACGAGAGGCAATAGATCCAGCGGATGCTCAATAACATGGTCTGGACAGGCCAGAAGTAATTCCTCACGCGGGCGATATCCCCACCCAACACCAACCGAACAGATCCCAGCATTTTTTGCGGTTTGAATATCGATGACTGTATCTCCTACAAACATTGTTTGCCTGGATGGAAGTCCCGAGCTTTCAATAATTTCGTGTAAGGCCTGCGGATCTGGCTTGCAGGCAATCCCATCCCGCTGGCCAAATACTGGATGCAACAGGTCGGGTAAAAAGTATTCTGCGATACATTGCTTTGTAAATTGATCCGGTTTATTTGAGAGAACAGCCAGCTTGCAGTCCGCCTCCTGTAGTCTCTCGAGTAACTCGGAGATTTGCGCAAACGGCCTCGTGCGTCGATTCCAGTGTTGACTATACGTTTTGAAAAATTCCAATACGCACTGTTGAACTGTTTGCGGATTACATATCGCTGCAGGAATGGCTCTTTCAAAAAGAACCGTCACTCCCGAACCGAGAAATTCACGAATGGAATCGTGCGAATGCGAGGGCATTTCCATGCTGTCTAGAACCTCATTGACGGCCACGACGATATCCGGAAGCGTGTCTAGCAAGGTGCCGTCCAAATCGAAGACGATCAATCGATAGTTCATGCTGTTGTTCCGAGCCTTTAAAGAGAGTTTTGTATCTACTCTGTAAAGAACCTCTTGGACCTCACGACCACCCTGCAAAAGCACTATTGTCTCTTAATGCTCGTTCACTTACCTAGCAACTTCTGGGCGGCGATTGAGGCCAGTGTGTAATGTTTCCCAATCGATCACCAGCGTGCCCCCGGTCTTCTCATGTTGGCGAGCCCAGGTCATTAGTAGATCGAGACAAGCATGATCGATGTGGTGTAACTTTTCGAAGTCGACATGTAATTCGTAGTTATGGGGAACGCGTTCCAATTCTTCCGCAAGCAAAGGAAGCCGCAAAAAAGTGGCTGCTCCACATAGCTGCAAGTGTGCCTTCTGGACATCTTTGTTGATTTTCAGGCCGACGGATAAGTGCGAAAAGGTATGAAGTAATTTCATGGCCGATAATACGATTCCAGTGATCACGCCGGTAAGAAGGTCGGCACAGACAATGGTGCCGAGTGTGGCAAAGTAGATAATGACTTCTCCCCAACCATGCTCCCTCAGTTTTTTAATGGACTGCAGATCAATGAGTTTATAACCGGTGTAAACGAGAATAGCCGCCAGTGATGCGGTTGGAATGAGACGTAATATGAACGCAAGAAACGAGGCGAAAATAAGTAACAATAAACCGTGAAGAATCGTGGCCCATCGCGTTTTGGCCCCTGCATTCACATTAGCACTGCTACGAATGATTACACCGGTCATAGGCAAGGCGCCGAGCAGGCCGCAGAGCATATTCCCAATACCCTGACTGGCAAGTTCGCGGTTGTAGTTGGTCCTGGAATGTGACTGCATTTGGTCAACAGCGTTTGCACAGAGAAGGGTTTCTGCGCTCGCCACAATGGCGAGAACGATCCCAGAACCTAAAATTAGTGTCCACGGTGTCGAAGTGATCACTGCCCATGAAGGAAAATGAACCTGACTCCATAGGCTCTGGGGAACCTCAACGTAGAGTACCGGTATTTTGTAGATCGTTGTGAGTGTGGTTACTACGACAACGGCAAACAGTGGTGAGGGGACATGCCGTAATTTTTTGATTGGCACTGCCTTAAAGAGAACAATAAGCAGAATTGTCAGAAGGCCCACTTTTGCGGCCCAATCATGATTCATCAGTTCAGATAAAATCCGTTCAATGCTTTGTTGCACCTCCAGTTGTGTGTTACGAATTGCAACGGGGTTACCAGATTTCAAGCTTTCAATCGCAGTAGCGGTTGCCAATGGTGCTTGTTCAAGAGCCTCTGAAAGTCCATCAGAATCGGTCGCAGATGCAATAATAGTGGTGTGCCGAATCGCTTCTATTAACCGGACGAGATCCATTTGCAATGCATCTTGTCGTGCAGCGAGCAAGCTAAGGTGAAGCGTTGTGTACGGACTGAACGCTTCGCTCGACTGGGTTTGCTCGGGCACCAGCTGCGATGCTATTTCGCGCAGTTGTACCTGTTGGTCGTGGAGTGCACCAAATGCCTGAAGAAAATTGGTTTCTATCGTTCGCTGTTTGAGAGAATGAATCTCGGGTATCGGTAGTCCTTTATGGATTGCTGTAGGCATAGAGAGAAGGTTATCCAGCCCCGAACCTTTGGGGCTATCATCGACCATGACATGCGCTTGACTCGTTAAAATGAGTACGCCTATTCCCGCAAGCATACCAGAGACAACTGCAGGCGAGACCGCTCGGAACCATCTCCCATATCCGAGTGCGCCCGCAACCAACTGCAGGCACCCGGCGACCAACACAGTGATGCCAAGAGTTTCTAATCCCAGATCATTGATGATCTGATAAACGATTACGGTAAGCCCTGCCGCGGGACCGCTCACCTGGAGTGGTGCGCCAGAAAAAAAGCCGACAACGAGACCGCCAATGATTCCAGTAATGAGTCCAGTAGCAACCGGTGCGCCCGATGCGATGGCGATTCCCATACAGAGGGGGAGCGCCACTAAAAATACAACAATCGACGCGAGAATATCTTGTCTTGATCCCGACAACATTTTTTTCCTGTGGTATTATTCGTTTAAAATCAGCATTTGGTAGAGATCGTGTTCAGCGCGTCGCTCGCTGGCATCTGCATAAGACTGAGTACTTCCCACCCATCACACTTCCATGCACTCGCTTGCCTGATAGCGACTGGCAACATAAAGCATCAATTCATCACCACAAAGTTCGCGGTGTGCTTGGATTGCCAAATCGGGAGCATTGTTTTTTTCCGAAAGATGTGCCAGGCAGGCCCAACGCAAACTGCCAGCAGAGAGACCAGAAAGCAACTCGGCCGACTCCCGGTTTGAAAGATGGCCCCCTGGGCCACGAATACGTTCTTTCAAGTGTTTGGGATAGCCACTCTGCTCAAGCATTGTGGGGTCGTAGTTGCTTTCAATGACGATAGCATCAAGAGTTTTAAGCGCGTCACTGAGCCCATCAAAAACGTGCCCCAAATCGGTCAGAATGCCCAAACGTCGCTCACCATCGTCAAGAATAAAGCCAACTCCATCGACACCATCGTGAGGCGTTGGCAACGTTTCTACCGTCATATGAGCCAATTGAATCGAATCTCCCGCAATGAAAGATTGAATATCGGATACCTTCCCCAGACGAGTGCGGTGGCGGACCGCCGAAAGGGTTTTTTCGGTGATATAAACCGGCAGAGAGAATTTTCGCTGATAGGTACCCATCGAACGGGTATGGTCGGTGTGATCGTGGGAGATCAGCAGTGCATCGATTCCCCGTATTTCGCGTCCCCGAACCAGAAGGCGATCTTCTGCCTGGCGTGCAGAAATCCCGGCATCGACCAATAGGCGAACTCCGCGCGACTCGACGTAAAGGCAGTTCCCGTTACTGCCCGACTGGAGTGAAATGACGATCATCGCCTTAAATACTTACAGTCCAGTGGAGGGAAAACCGCGATGACACAAAAAAGCGCGCAACGAAAGCGCACTAAACACGGAAACAGAAGATGCGACCAGCTTTCGCTATCTTCGCCATCTCTCGCTGTGTCGCGGTGGCTGCGGTACTACAGCAATCAAAATTATACAGGTGTTACGTTTTCAGCACGTGGACCTTTTGGACCCTTACCTTCCGTGTAAGAAACCCGTTGTCCTTCGGTTAGTTCGTCGTACGAAACGCCCTCGACATTTGACGAGTGGAAAAACATGTCCGTCCCTGGCCCCCCACCGGTGTCAATAAAGCCGTATCCCTTGTCTGTCAATCGTTTAACCGTACCTTCAGCCATTATTCAAATCCCTCAAAAAAATAACTCTCCGACATTACCCGATTCAAACTAAATCGAGTCTAACCCCACAGTAGGGTTCCCATATTTTAGCGAGAGGGTAATCCTCGTCAACGTACCTCCCTAATGGCTGACCCACTCTAGAAACGGGCTGGTTCGGGGCGAACATTCCATCCCCCGAATGGACTCCGCTTTGGGACCGGTAACACCTCAAGTCCCTGGAACATAAGGATTTGGACGAGTCTCTCAAAAACACGGATATAGGGTGGTCTCCGCGAATTGCGGACTCTACTTCAAGAGCATCAAAACGCCACTGCCAGCCTCTTTAGCTAATTTACGTACTCCCGACCGACAGCCCAACTCAAACAGACGGCATCAAAAAGCGGGAGTGGGACAATGCGATCAATACTGTTCCTGAAGAAAAGTATTTGAAAGGGGCTTTTTGGTTCTCAATTTTTGCGATGGGCGGCCCCCTGTCCCGGCTTTACCAACAGCCATTTATCGGACCGGAGATTTTCCAATCAGCCGGCGCAACAAGCCAATCTGTCCAGCATGTAACATCTCGTGCTGGGCACAGAAACTAAGGGCTTCGAGTTTGGTCTTGAAAATCGGATGGGGATTGCGAAGTGGTGTTGTCAAATCTGTTGCCGCATATTTCGGAACTTCAATACGTACCGCCTCGTGGACTCGACACATCACGGCCAGTATTTCTGTCCCTTCCGGATAAAGACTGCGATCTGCAGAAGGTGTCGTGCCCTTACCAAAAGACTTCAAAAACTCTTTTGGAATCAAATCCCAGTCCCCAGGCTGCAGATTTCTCAATCTCTCAAGGCAGAGCCGGAACTGCGCCATCGCAATATGGCCCGCCTGCCAGGCAATATGTGTCACGCCTTCCTGTGGCATCCTAAACCAGTCTTCAGGCTCTAGGTCCTCAAGAAGCGAAAGCGTATACTCTCGAGCACTGCAGATTTTTTGTAGTGGTATCTCTAAAATATTTTGCATGCGCGACTGGGCGAAACAACATTGTGAATTTACAATTCAATATGAAACAGCGATCAGCTTACTGTATTCGTCTGTCATCCCCCAAGCCCCTCTCCACAGATAACTTCACTCACTCGTTATTCACTGCTTCCTGACTCTAGTATTTTCATGCTCAAAATATCTGGTGGAACAATCTACGACCCGGCCAACGGCATTGACGGGAAAGTCGGTGATCTCTGGATCAGCGAGGGTCGATTTATCGAAGCACCGACCGATCGTGCCACGCGACCGACGCAAACTATCGACGCCACGGGGATGGTGGTGATGCCCGGGGGTATCGACATGCATTGCCACATTGCCGGACCGAAAGTAAATGTGGCGCGAAAGATGCGGCCGGAGGAAAAGCGTGCGGATACCAAAATCCATCGCACGGCGACCACCCACAGCGGCACCATGGGTAGCGCGCCGAGTACCTTTGCCACTGGCTATACCTATGCCGGCCTGGGATACACAACCGCTTTTGACGCCGCAATCCCACCACTCGATGCCCGCCATGTACACGAAGAATTTGAAGATACACCTTGTTTAGATAAAGGATTCTTTGTGCTCGTGGGGAACAACCACTATGCCATGCAATCGATCCATGATGGCGAGCCAGATCGCCTCGACGCCTTTTTGGCCTGGTTGCTTGGTGCCGCCAAAGGATATGCACCTAAGTTGGTGAATCCGGGGGGAGTTGAGGTTTGGAAACAACAACAAGGCGGCAATGTATCGGGTCTCGATACCGAGGTTGATCATTTTTCAATCACACCACGTCAGATTATCCGCGGGATTGCCGCCGCAGGGAACCGACTCGGCCTGCCTCATCCGGTCCATATCCATTGCAATAATCTGGGCATGCCCGGCAACTGGGAGACGACCCTTGAGACCATGAAAGCACTCGAGGGCAACCGGGGCCACCTCACACACATTCAATTCCACAGTTACGGGGGCGGCGAGGGAGATGAAAACACATTCAACTCCAAAGTGGCTCCATTAGCCGACTATGTCAATGGACATGACAATCTTACGATTGATGTCGGACAAGTAATGTTCGGGGAAACGACCAGTATGACCGGAGATGGGCCCCTTGGCTATTTTCTGGCGAATGTGTACGGGAGCAAATGGTTCAGTGGCGACACAGAAATGGAAGCTGGGTGCGGTATTGCTCCAATCAAATATCGCAACAAAAGTCTGGTTCATTCGTTGCAGTGGGGTATCGGACTTGACTGGTATCTGATGGTTAACGACCCGTGGAAAGTGGTGATGAGCACCGACCACCCCAACGGGGCCTCCTTCCGAGCCTATCCGAAAATCGTCCGTATGTTGATGGATCGTACCTTTCGTAACGACATGCTCAAAGAATGTCATCCGGCTGTCCGAAGTCGTTGTCATTTTCCCGACATCGATCGCGAATACTCGCTCGGCGAGATCGCCATCATTACACGAGCAGGGCCAGCTCGAATTTTAGGGCTTACAAACAAGGGACATCTAGGAGTGGGGGCCGATGCTGATGTGACAATCTATGTCCCTCACGAAAACAAAGAAACGATGTTTGAATTGCCCCGCTATGTCATTAAGCAGGGTGAGGTGGTTGTCGAGGACACCGAACTGCGAGCGACGCCCAGTGGTTCTACCTTGCATGTAGAACCCGAATACGATCCCGAAAGAGAATCAGATATTGCCGAATGGTTTGAAAAATTCTATTCAATCCGATTTCGCAATTATCCTGTGGGGAATGGCTACCTCGAAGCTCCACAAAAAATCGATTGTCGGCCAAATAATCGCCACTCCAACTGACTGCCATCCTTTAGGTTTTACTTTGTGGAATGGTCTAAAGCTGCCAACACTTCAGGAGGCGCCGTCAAGCCAGCGATCTGCAGCGCCTCAAAATAGTCTGTGGGATGATTGATATTTCTCAATGTATTTGAATCGGGATCGACATCCTGCCATTCTTCTGGCGATACTTTCCGCGTAGAAACTTGGTTGAAGAGAAAGGCAGGGCGCATCCGATCGGCAGCGATCAATTGTTCTATCTCTTTAAGAACGCTGCAGCGATAAACGGCCGCAAGAGGGTGATAGAACGACTTTTCATGGGGTACCGCCACACTAAAGTCACCGAGTAGTGCAAAGAGTCGCTCGATAAATCCGGGGTGCAAGAAGGGGGCGTCACAGCCTGTCACATAGACAAGATCGGCTTTATCTTGCAGCGTCGTCAAACCAACCCTCAATCCTTCGAGCGGGCCGCAACCTTCCCTGCGATCGCGAGCTACTTCGATCTTTCCATCCAAGGGGGGCAATTGCTGGGTGGTGGCAGCGACGATGACTACCGAATCGACAACTCCACTCAAAATCCGGACTACACGCTGCAACATCAACTCATCACCAAAGGGCAGCAACGCCTTCGGTACGCCCATCCGCGTGCTCTGACCGCCGCAAAGAACAATTCCCGAGCGTCTCATATTGTGCCGCTACCCGATATTTTCACTACCGATCGATACATAATCTTTGTGCATCACTTTTCTGCGGGAACCAATTTATCTACAATTTGTAAATCCATTCTTGGCCCATATTCCATACTACTTTTTCCTTCCGACGATGGCACTCACACTAACATACACCGGTCAAACCGCCATCCCCGTAGAAGTCGAAGGGCTGTTGCCGGCTGCGCTCTGCGATACTTCCGTTAAAGAAATTGAATTGTTTGAGATTTTTCATGGAAACCGCAAGTCGCCGTTAGGTGAATTTTTCCGCGTGTCCGGGTCGCCAGATGATGGCGAGGTGATCTTTGACGGGGACCTTTCCGGGGTGCATTGGATCGGGGCTGGAATGGATTCTGGAACAATCCGCGTGGTCGGCGATGCCGGACGCCATATTGGCAGCCAAATGACCGGCGGAGAAATATATGTCGAAGGAAACGCTGGAGATTGGGTGGGTGGTGAGATGCATGGTGGATTCATCCACATCAAAGGAAGTGCGGGACATCTGATTGGAGCCGCCTACCGTGGTAGCGCGCGGGGCATGACCGCAGGGACCATTTTGATTGATGAGGATGTTGGCAATGAAATTGGCCACAGCATGCGGAGGGGCATGTTGGCCGTCGGAGGTCATTGCGGTGATATGGTTGGCTTCAACATGATAGCGGGCAATATTTTTGTTTTTGGCAACAGCGGTATACGGCCCGGCGCTGCTATGCGCCGCGGAACGATCGGTTTATTTGGGCACGATCCCCCCTCGCTATTACCTACTTTTTGCCGCGCGACTACGTTCGATCCCTTGTATCTGCAAATCGCTCTTCGGAAACTTCGATTACGGGGATTTTCGGTGGACACCGAGTTTCTTACTCGTAGCTATGACCTTTATCATGGTGACCTCATCGAGGGGGGGCGCGGTGAAATCATCGTGCGGTCGCGGGATTGCTGACGGGCAGGATAGATCGAATCCTTGAAATGGCCATTGTCGCTTACCGGTCACTCGCTGGCCAGAGAAGAGACAAATCCGTATAGTAGAAGCTTGCTCGGAAACCACCCTTCACATTTTCGTATTTCTGAGGCCGTCTAAAGTGAACAGTGCCGTTGTTATCGATTGTGCGCGGACGCCGATAGGCCGGGCCCATCCCGAAAAGGGATTTTTTCGCTCTGTTCGCAGTGACGATCTGGCGGTGAGCGTCGTTGAAGGACTTGTTGACCGTACAGAAATCGACATTCAAGAAATTGAAGATGTCTTGATGGGAAACACCCAACAACAGGGTGAACAAGGTTTCTGTGTTGCCCGTAACGTGGGACTCATGGCGGGATTGCCCGTCCATGCTGGTGGGGTCACCGTCAATCGTCTTTGTGGTAGCAGCCTACAGGCACTCAATCAGGGAGCACACGCCATTATGTCTGGATTTGAAGATGTCCAGATTGCTGGCGGCCTGGAACACATGCACCATATTCCGATGGACAAAGATTTCGATATCAATCCAAAACTTTTTAGGCGCACGAGCAAAGGCGCCCTGATGATGGGTGTTACTGCAGAATTTTTAGCTCAAATGCACTCTATTACGCGCGAGCAGCAAGACGCATTCGCGTTGCGAAGCCATCATTTGGCGGCAGAGGCCACGGCAAACGGTGAATTTTCAAGAGAAATTATTCCCACCTGGGGAAAAGATGAGGAGGGGCACCGGCTGCTCTGTGATTATGACCAGTGCGTAAGGCCCGATACCAGCGAGGAAGCCCTTGCTGCATTGAAACCCGCGTTCATGCCCGGCATAGGAACCGTGACTGCCGGCAACAGTTCGCCATTGAACGATGGCGCCGCGGCACTGCTTATTATGTCCGATACTAAGGCCGAGCAACTCCGGCTCAAACCGATGGTACGCATAGTCGCAACAGCAGTCGCTGGGGTCGATCCTTGTGTGATGGGCACCGGTCCCGTTCCTGCCACGAAAAAAGCCTTGCGACGTGCCAATCTCGAACTTAAAGATATCGATTTGATCGAGCTGAACGAAGCGTTTGCGGCACAGGCTCTCGCGTGCATGCAAATGATGGAGGTCGATCCCGATCGCGTCAACGTCCGTGGTGGCGCGATTGCGATTGGACACCCACTCGGCGCGAGCGGTGCTCGGATTGCCACAACGCTCATTCACAACATGATTGATCGCGATGCTCGTTATGGCTTGGCAACCATGTGCATCGGAGTCGGCCAAGGAATCGCCACTATTTTTGAAAACATGTCCCTCTAGCGGTACATTGTTGTTTGCTCTCTGCCGGCAAAACACTCTCTCCTAGTTTGAGGACTGCCGCTTGACGAGCCGTGAATACAATCCTGAGATTGCAAATTTCTTTACCGTTAATCAAGCCCCGTCTGGATGCGCCCCATGGATTCGTCGCACACCACACCAGACTGGACCAACACAAAGACAATTATTGATCTTTTCTTCAGACAGGTCGATCATTGTGGTGATCGCGAGGCTTTGTTTTTTCACTCTGGAGAATCTTTTGTTGCGGTGAGTTGGCAAACACTCGGTGAGGAAGTGCGCCGCACTGCATCCATGTTGATCCGACTGGGTGTCCAACCCGGGCAGCGTGTCATCCAGATTTCAGAAAATCGTTATGAGTGGATTCTTTTTGATCTCGCAATTCAATTATGTGGCGCTGTGCATGTGCCCATCCATGCCACGTCGTCTGTGAACCAGATTGCCTTTCAAATCATTGACAGCGGTGCTCAGTTAGTGATTCTCTCTTCGGCCAAACTCTATGAAGATATGAGTTCGCTATTGGATGATTGTTTTCATGATACACAGTGGCTCTTTTTAGATTTCCTTCCCCAGAATTCCAAGTCCGAGAACGTTTACCTGCGTCACGAATTGGCCGATCATCCCACCGCAGGTCGAGAGTCCTGTGAGTACCCAGTATCCGGAGATGATGTTGCAACAATTCTCTACACATCGGGGACCACCGGCGAACCTAAAGGAGTCATGCTTACCCAACATAATTTGATCTCCAATACTTTTGGCATTCTTGCCGACAACAGGCAGAAACCTGAGGATCTGCGACTGAGCCTACTGCCATGGAGTCATGTTTTTGCCCGTACTTGTGACCTTTACTGTTGGATTGCCAGTGGTTGTCAATTGGCAATTGCCGAACATCGAGAAAAGATTCTGGACAACTGCCAGGAGCTAAAACCGACTCTTCTTAATGCCGTCCCATATTTTTTTGACAAACTCTATCAAACTCTGGCCGAAAAAGATTCCGCCAAAACGCCTGGGAGTCTCAATCAATTGCTTGGCGGGCGAATCCGCGTCTGCTGTAGTGGTGGAGCGGCATTACCTAGTCACATTGAGGAATTCTTTTGGCGACAGGACATTGATCTTCTGTCTGGATATGGTCTGACTGAGACATCACCCGTGATAACCATCTCCACATTGGAAGAAAACCGCCGCGGCACCGTCGGTAAACCGCTGCGTGATGTCGAAATCCGTATTGCTGCAGATGGTGAAATTCTCACTCGCGGGCCACACATCATGAAAGGCTACTACAATAATCCGAGTGCAACCAATGAAGTCATTCGTGACGGTTGGCTACATACTGGTGATCTCGGTACGCTCAGCGATGACGGATATCTGACGATCACCGGTCGCAAAAAAGAAATGATTGTGCTTTCAACCGGAAAAAATATTTCGCCAGTCAATATAGAATTAATGCTTGTCGATATCCCGCTCATATCGAGAGCCTTTGTATTTGGCAATGATCGTAGTTCATTGGCGGCTCTAATCGTCCCCAATCCAAAGGTATTGCGGGAGGAAATCGTTCGTCGCAGTCTTGCTGTTGGCTCTCCTGAAGAAGTGTGCTCGCATCCGCAAATTATAGAAGTATATCGCACCGCTTTAGCCCAGCGGCTCAAGAACCTCGCTTCACATGAACAAATTCACAAATTCCGACTTCTTGATCGCGACTTCAGTAGCGAAATGGGCGAACTGACACCAACGCTCAAGCTCCGGCGAGATGTCATTCTGAAAAACTTTGAGGTGGAAATTGGTGGCGTGTATGCCTCTTAGATTTAGAGTGGGATACGGCGTGAGGAATTGTTTCTCCCCAATATCGCTTACAAGAAGACGTGTTATAATTTTTAGACACTTCGAAGTCCTCGGCAGCCCCTTTCATGGATAAAAAAACTGTTGGTCCTGATCGTTCCGGTTCAAATTCGAAAGAAATCGAAAAATCATTTGCCGAGACCGCGCTGGAACTTGGTGGAAAAAGTGCCGACGAGGCGCGGCGAACGGGAGCGATTGACCTTGCCGATGACCAAGTAGAAGCCCTTTTTTCGCCTCAGTACCAAACAGTCAATAGCCCTGCACATCGAGCTGTCTGGGATCATACGTTTCCTTCTGATCTTTTTTCCAGCAAAGACACGGAGGCTCCTCTTGCCACAAAAACGGTCATGGACCGTTCGGTTGAAATTGTCACTTCTCACAAACATGCAAACACCCTGCTCGATGGCAACAATAAAATTACCGATTCTGTTCTTCGCGATCTTGCAGATGTTGGTTATTGGGGATTACTGGTTGACAAGCAATATGGAGGAAGCGGGGATTCGTTTTCCAACTTTGCATCCTTCCTAACCCGGATGGCAATTCACAATCCAACCGTTGCCGGGTTGGCGAGTGTCCACGGCTGCATCGGAGCGGTGGATCCAGTTCGAACTTTTGGAACCACGGAACAAAAAGACCGCTATCTGCCTGATTTGGCTAGTGGCAACAAGTTATCCGCCTTTGCGCTCACCGAACCATGGGCGGGTTCCGATTTGACGGCTTTGCGAACGCGCGCCGAACTTCGTGGTGATGAATATATCGTCAATGGAGAAAAACTCTTCATTACAAACGTGGTTCCGGGCCGCACCATCGGATTGGTCTGCCTCATTGACGATGAGCCGGCTGTTTTGATTGTCGATTTACCGCCTGAGGAAAATGACTCCTTCCAGCTTCGCAAATACGGCCTTTACGCACTCAAGCACACCCACAATCTGGGAATTATCTTTCGCGATTTCAAGGTTCCTGCAAGGAATTTATTGCAACCTCCGAAGGGGGATGGACTCACGATCGCCTATCATGGGCTGAATCTTGGCCGCGTTGCACTCTGTGCGACTGCTGCAGGATCAATGCGACTCATGATGGCCAGTATGATTCCCTGGACACAATTTAGGGAAACCTATGGCCAGCGAATTTGCACCCGAGAGTTGGTCCAGCGACGGCTCGGACGCTTGGCAGGTATGATCGTTGCCTGTGATGCCATGGTGACCTGGTGCAGTGGCCTGATCGATCAGGGATACCGTGGCGAAATGGAATGCATCATCGCAAAGATTTTAGGCAGTGAAATGCAAAAAGAAGCTGCTATTGAATTACTGATGAAAACTCATGGTGGACGCAGTTTTCTGCATGGGCATCTCTTTGGCGACAATGTGCACGAATTTCTCGCGCCGTGTATTTACGAAGGCGAGGGCGAAATGCTGGGAATGGCCTTCTTCAAATCGTTGGTCAAACAGCATGGAAAACAATTTTTTGAACCTATCGGCAAAGCGCTGCAAGCAGCGAGCATTCGCAAGGTAAACCCGCTCAATCCGGCTCATGCCTGGGCACTTCGGTCGGCACTGCCACCCTATTTGTGTTGGTTCACTCAACAAAAGCTGCGATTCAGCAAGAATAGTTCTTTTCCGGAGATGCCGGCGTCGCTCAGGCAGCACGCTGAATTTGCCACAAGCAAACTGAAAACAATGCCTCTGACAATCAGCAAAACAATGTCGAAATACCAACTGGCATTGGCCGATCGGCAATGTCGCATGGCCGCTCTCTCGGCAAATGTCCAGGATTTGCTTACCATTGTATGCACCTCTCTTTTTGCGGCTCGGAAAAAAGATGAGGTCCTACAGGCAGCGGCTGACGTGATTTGCACCGAATTGACAGATCGTCTTTCGGGGAAACCACCGGATGATTCCTACTTTCGTGCAGTCAGCAAACTCGGTGCCACAGTAGCCGATGGCGGGTTTAAGTCGATCGCCGGAGTGGATGCCGGTGAGATACTTATGGGATATGAAAATGAAAATCCTTCCTCCAAACTTTAAATAGCCGCTGGCCCGTTTCATCGTCCGGAAGCTTTTTTGGTATGGTGGAGCCGCTGAGAAAAGGCCTTATCCTCCGAAGGTGCCCATTGCATAGAAAACTGGACACCCCATAAGAGGGGTGCTTGTTTGACATGTGTTTATTGACCCTACTAGACTGGTGTTTGTGTCGATTGGTTTGCCCGCATCGTGTGAGATATTCGGTTTCGGGGTCTATTTCCCATAGTGGCAGCAGCGGTCATCGGACTCTTGAGGGTGGCGACACACTGAACGGATAGAGAGAAGGTGTTCAAATGGCGAAGATCGACTCCGCCTGGGGAATCGATATTGGACAATGCGCCCTAAAAGCGGTTCGCTGTGCGCCATCGGCCGATGATCCCAATAAAGTTGTTGCAGAAGCATTTGATTATATCGAGTATCCGAAAATCCTCACCCAACCGGAGGCGGACCCCGTAGAATTAGTCCGCGAGGCGCTCCAATTATTTTTGTCTCGAAATGATCTTCAGGGGACAAAAGTTGCTGTATCGGTTTCTGGACAAAGTGGGCTTGCGCGCTTTATCAAACTGCCCCCGATAGAAACCAGCAAAATTCCCGACATTGTGCGCTATGAAGCCAACCAACAGATTCCATTCGACTTGGATGATGTCATTTGGGATTACCAAAGGATGTTTGTCGGCAGTGAGGAAGAGGGCTTTGCGTTGGAAGCTGAGGTTGGCCTCTTCGCGATGAAACGCGATCAGGTCTATCAAGAAATTGAGCCCTATCAAGAAGCCGGGATCGACATTGACATTGTTCAATTAACGCCACTGGCCATTTACAACGACATCGTCTTCGACCAGATGGACCCGGCAATTTGGAGTGAAGAATATGATCCGGAGGAGCCACCACATTCGTTTGTAGTCGCTTCGATTGGCACCGAATCCACCGACTTGGTCATTACCAATGGATATCGTGTGTGGCAACGGAATATTCCTCTTGGTGGCAGTCACTTTACGAAGGCACTGGTCAAGGAACTGCAGTTGACGTATGCCAAGGCTGAGCATCTGAAACGCAATGCGACTCGCGCAGAAGACCCCAAGGTCATCTACAAGGCGATGCGACCCATCTTTAAAGACCTGCTGACTGAAATTCAACGATCGATTGGATATTTCCAGAGCCTTGACAAGACAGCCAAGATTGACCGGGTCATTGCACTAGGAAATACAATGAAGCTCCCTGGACTGAGGCGTTATCTTGCACAACACCTCGGTTATGAGGTTGAAAAAATTGGCGAAATAAAAACGCTTGCCAGTTCCACCGTGACCCAGTCCCCTGCGTTTAAAGACAACATTCTTACATTTGGCGTTTCCTATGGACTGGCATTGCAGGGCATATCAAAAGCATATATTGCGACAAATCTGGTGCCCAAAGAACTTGTCTTGAATCGCACCATAAACCGCAAGAAGCCGTGGGCCATTGCAGCAGCATTACTTTTAGCAATGGCCTGCCTAGTTAATTTTCTCATTCTCTGGGCAAGCTGGAACAAGGTGCGCATCAACGACGACTCCCAATGGACAGCAGCTATCAATCGTTCACAATCGGTCGTGAGCAACGCCGATCAATTGCGGATGCGCCATAACGAAGCGAAACAGGCCTACGAATCAGCAAAGCTTTCCGGAGAAAAACGTCTGGCAGTCTTTAACAGCAAAACAGACTACCTCGAGCTTTGCGAAGCCATCTACCAATGCCTGCCCGATGAGCGCAACCGTTACATTGAACCCGCTAAGAAAACACCAACGGGACAAACGGGCGATGACGACACCCAAGAGCCTGACCAGAACAATACTGCGGGTGGGTCGGAACCGGTACCCGACAATGTCGAAGCGGAGACACCACGCGATCCAACCAATCGCATTGAACTCTGGATCACTGACATGCGAGTCCGCAAAGTCCCCGATCTAGGACGCTGGTTCACCAAAGACAACCGGGTTAAATTCAAAGACAACAGCACGCCACTGGTGATCGCAGGAGCACAAAACAACACCACGACTAGTGAAGATGCTAGCTCCACGCTGTTCGGTGATAAACATTCGACCACAGATCGCAAGGCTGCAAAAAAATCGCTTCCCGCGCCGAAAGTTACGAGCGCGACAAACCAACCACCGCGAGGCGCTGGCTGCATTGTAGAACTGGAGGGGTACCATTTCCATAAATCCCAAAACCATGGTGATGGCAAACAATTCGTACAGCGGACTTTTCTCCATAACCTCCAGGAACGCAAAGTTGCCATTCCCGATGCAGCAGGAAGCACGATTGAAGTCTTTCCTGGCGAACTGGGCATCACCCATCCACTAGTATTGAAAATGCTTGATGAGAGGAAAGTTGAATCGCCCTTTGAACAAAATGGCGATAACGGCATCGGACCTCGAGCACTTACACAGTACCGTTTTGTTATCCAATTTGCATGGCAACCAAAATGAGCCAAAGAACCATTGTGACTTGATAAATCGTGAATTCGTTTTATTGTTTTGAAGCAACATGAAATACTTTACTTAGGCCACTCTTTGTGGCCGGAGTGGCATGATGGAAAAAATAAAAGTGATTTTGGCAAAGATTCAGACACATCATTTCTGGATTCTAGCCGCTGCGGGAATTGCCATCATGCTTTATTGCTGGAACGTTTCGGTTTATGAAATAGAACGGGACTTCAAAAAGAATAAAAATGCCGTAAGTTCACAATTCAAAAAGATGACAACCGATAGTCAGCGACCTGTATTTCCAAATGAATCTTGGGTCAAAGAAACAAAAAGTGTCACGAATAAGGTCTCTGACGCTGTGGCGGCAGCTTGGACGAACGTGGTCGAGATGCAGCAGGAAGGAACGGCGTGGCCAAATCACATTGTGGGCGATGACGGCAATGGAACACTAGAAGAAGATCGGGGGGAAATTGATCTCATCGGTTTTGCTGATGAAGTGGCAAAGGAGGAGCCTGATGAAGAAAAAGGGGGCTTGGTGCAATATTATGCAGAGGCAGCACCCCTGTTAATCCGCGACCTACGCAAAATGCTAGAAGTCGCAGAGAATGCCGGCCAGGGAGGGGTGTTTTGGGATCCGTCCAACTACGATTTACTCGAAGAGGGCTATGCCACCGACGAGATTAAAAAGTTGAAATGGAGTGCCTGTAGAGACCGCCAAAAGGCCCTGTGGGTTTTTCAGGCCATGGGCCAAGCCATCGCACATACCAATAGGGACACGGACGACAAATACAATCTCCCGATCCACACCATCAAGGAATTGGGGGCTGGAGAATGGGTAGCCGAGCGCCTGAATGAGGCAAAGTGGTCTGTTCAGGAAGTTTCGGACAGTACGACACAAACGGAAACGAACCGAAAGGGCGTGAAGGGAAAAACGCCCACGAAAAGGGGGCCTGCGTCACAAAAGCGCGGAAAGGCAAACGCACCGAAGACACCAAAGGCTCGGGGTAACAAGCCCCTGCAGAAACCTCTTGCCGATGCTATCACGACACTACCCCGCATCGACGGCTATGAGTTGATTCCATTCCTGATACAGGTCCGGATGGATCCACATTATTTGAATACACTGTTAAGTGCTATTGCGAATTCACCATTACCTCTAGAAATCCAAGGGCTCCGTTTTCATCGCCCATCATCTCTAACGCCCATACAATCAGCGGTCGCCAAGAAACCACAAGCCAGTGCTAGCAGTCGCAGACGCTTTAACCGCCAAACAAATCAACCGACAAAAGAGGTGGGTGATGAGTCAGAACCGGACGCGGATGAAATTGGCCGTGGGATCCTCGTTGAAATATGGGGCTATGCCTATTTAGCGGATGCTAAAGGACCAATGGACACAGAGACTGTGGGGCAAAATAGCAATGGTGGCAAAAAGGCCAATAGTGGCCCCCCTGAAAAATCCTGATTGACTGGGCTTTTATGAAATTGCCTTCCTTCAAATTCCGGCGAAAAAAGAAAGACACCGAGCCCGTAGAGGCGAGTAATGCTCCGCCACGGCCGGCAACAAGCTCATCCCCTGGAGCTAAACAGTGGCTTTTATTGCATCTTGAGAAGCCTTTGCTTTTTGCCGTACTCATTATTTTTGGACTTCTGGTATATAGCGCCGTTGGCAAGCTGCAGGTACAGAGCGACCAAACTCCAGAAAAACTTTCGAAAATGGCGACTCAGTTCGAAGCTCGGATTGAGCAGTCTGCTTGGGATAAGGGAGCTTATCCCATTCCCGATTTTTCAACAAAGATCACGGCAGCGCGGAGCAAAATAACACCCGACCTTTATACTTTTAAAGCGCCCGGTATCAAAAAAATAAAAACGGGCGCTAAACGCCGCGAACCCGATTTTTTGGCGGCCAACAATCTTCGAGCCATCGGGGGCAACGGCATTTTCTGGATGAAAGACCCTACTGCGGAACCGGTGCCCAAGGCCCAAGGCAAAAAAGGGGGGCGGGCAAAATCAAAAACTCCTCAACCGCCTCGTCGCGGCGTTGCGCCACCTTCAAATTCCGTAGGGCGAGGGCGCCGCTGGGTAGTCATCACGGCTCTCGCCCCTCTAGATGAACAAACGAATAATTATCTCCTACATTTTGCCGATGCCGGGGGATACGATCCCAAGCGGGATGTACCCAGTTACCTTGCCGCCCGAATCCAACGACTTACGGTATCGGACGCAGATACCACCGAAAACGTCGATTGGGGAAAATCTCGAGAGTGGGAGTGGAGGGAATTTCGGCAATTAGAACGGGAAGAGGCCGACAGCTGGGCAACCCGGGCCCCTGAGCCCGTGGATCCGCGATTTGTTGATCGGGCATTAGCAAAACCTCTCGGACCGCTGGCCTTCCGCGATTGGGGCCTCCAGGCAACCCACCCAGAAATTCCACTCGCGCCACCCAAGGCCAAAAAAGGCAAGGCGCCTACGACGAGTCCACAAGGCGGAAAATCCACGGGGAACCTACAGGGCGATTCCGTTCCCTCTGCGGACAATGCTAATAATGATTTTTTCGATGATGGGAACGCAACGGATAACAAACCCCCTTCGCAAGAGCAGCAACCTGCGCCACCAATCATTGTTAACACACCACCGTCCCAACGTTTGGCAAAAAACCGCCTTGTTCGCATCTTTGATTACACTGTGGAACCCGGAAACATTTATCGCTACCGGATTCAATTGGCACTAAAAAATCCAAACTCCGAGGAACTTGGTATCGATCCTCGTTTTTTGGAGAATCCTGTCAAAATGCAGACCCGAAAATATCGTGAATCGGGCTGGAGTAAATCGAGTAATGCCGTTCGCGTACCCGCCGATGAGCAGGTATATGTGGTGACAAACGGTAACAAAGAAGGCCCTGAAGACAATATCATCGCACGAGAGATCATCGTACGAGAGATCGATTTTGATAAAGGGGAACAACGCACGGGACGTGTCTCTCTCCAGCCTGGGGAGGTAGCGAACCAGAAAGCAGCGGCCAAACAATTGCAGCAAGGAAAAAATGGCCCCGCCATCAACAATAAAAGCCCTATAACCACGGATTTGGTACTGCTGGACTGGCAGGGCGGTGGGGCTCTCGGTGGCTTTGACGGACTGCCTGCTCCTGACGGCGTTCCGGCGGCCCCAGAGCAAGCGGTAATGGCCGCTCCTACTGAAATGCTATTTCTTGATTCGCATGGCAATTTATTCACCAGAAATTCTGTGAGCGATGTGGGCATGGCCGCGGCATTTGACAAACAGTGGAATTTTCAGGTGGACCAGGCCCAAGAAGAAGAAGCTGAAGGAGAACAGAACCAACGGGGCGATAAAACCCCTGAAGAACTACTCGGGAATGACAAAAAAAAGGGGAAAAAGAAGGGCAAGAAAAACGCAAGGAACAAATGAACTTGCATCGATTTCTCTAAGCTGTCCCTCCGCACCCCCCGTATCATTTCCATTGTGGCCGATTCGACTGCTTCAGATTCTTAGACCACAAAATGGCTTGGGGCTACGCCATACCGACTGTGTTATCCTCTCAGTCGATCTAATCGATCGTCTCATCCTGAGCGACAAACTGCACGGGAAGGGACGGACGGCTCCACACAGAAAACACTTCTGGCAACATCTGCCCTTTTCGCACCCCAAAAATTACCTGCCACGTTCTTTTCCGGACCACGCAAAGAGTCCTCTGACATAAGAGAACACCAAGGGTTATACGCTCCCACTACACTGACTCTTGCATCGGAAAAACGGAATAAACCGCATAAATTTCCTATTTTTCGCAAAATTTTTATTTTTTCATTGTTATCTAATCGACATGCAAGCATTATGGGGTAGAGTTGAACAGCTTTATCCTATACCACTTATTATCCCTTAATAACCTAGAAATTGTATTTGACCTAAATGGCTGGTTGACAAGAATTGCAGCCATGCTATTTTAGCCCCCTAGCTTACAAATTCGGTAAAACCTGCCTAACCCGCAAAAACTAAACCAGTTGTCGTGGGTTGGAGGTTGTAATTGCTGGGAGGTTGCCTGTCACCCGACACGTGCCGTCGAGTCGGCGAGGCAGTTAAAAGCCGAGACGGCACTTGTGGATCAATGTCAACTCCTACTTCTTTCGGTACCTTTTTGGAGGATTGGAAAAGATGAATCGCACTTTAATTCTTGGCATCGCGATTTTCCTCGCGGTTGTTGGAATCGCCATGATTGGCGGTGAGAAACAAGCTCTGGCCGGCCACGGTTGCCATGGCTGTAGCGCAAAATGTGACTGCTCAGCAGACGATTGCTCAGCTTGCGACAACGATTGCAAATGTCGTGGCAAAAAGCGATGCTGTGGTCGCGACAAATGCTGTGGTCGTGATCGTTGCCATGGTCGCGACAAATGCTGTGGTCGCGATAAATGCTCTGGTCGTGATCGTTGCAAAGGCCGCTGTCATGGTCGCTGCAAAGGTCGCTGCAATGGCTGCAATGGCTGCGCTGCCTAAGCTAGCGTAAATATGGCTTCGCTTGTCGAAGCCCGCTGCCTAATAGCCTGGTGAGACGCATCAAGCTGTTAGGGATGATGAGAAGTTTATGATACCGGACCCTTTCGGGGGTCCGGTATTTTTTTTGGTAGCAGGCGGAGATTGGGACGCTTTAGCTGAGCCAAGTGGAGTCGGTCCCATCACTTTGTCGATATATAGGTGCGACCAAGTGATTCCCACCCCGACCGGAGCGGGGAGACGACCAATCGTCATCCCCGGCCAAAATTTCCATGTCTTCTCAGACTGTACCCCCTAAAGATAGCGGCTCACCTGGAATTCCCAGCCAAGGCGTCCGTACTCTTATCACACTTCTGTTGTTTTTTCACCTCTTTGCGCTTTTTGCCGGCGTCGCGGGCAATTTTGGAGCCCGAAGCGGACTAAGACGAGATCTACGTGAAAGTCCGGGCATTCAGCCTTATTTAAGAACCTTGTGGATGGATACGGGCTATGACTTTGGATTGATCTACAACAATCCATACGATTTTGATCATGTTTGCCAGATTGAACTCAACCCTACCGCTATTGAAAACGAACAGACTGAGCGGACATTTGTTGATTTGATGCCCGAGGGAATCTGGGACGGACTGCGTCAGCGGCGCTATCTCTCCCTGGCCCAGCAACTACGGCTCCACCTTGGGGACAACAACGAGGAGGCCGACTTGGTGGCAGCACTCGCTGGCGGGATGCTCCGAAAAGCCAATATCGAGAGCGGCACGCACCTCTTCCGCTGCCTTATTCAACAAACGCAGGACCCAGTGAGCATCGAAGAGATTGCGCCGGAGATGCGAGATCCCGAACATGAAGATTGGTTTGCCACATTTTACGAAGCGGATCTTATCTTGGATCAAAATCGATGGTCACCATCCAAGCGAGAGGATCGTGGATCGATGACCCAATCTAGAGGCAACCTACAGCGGAGTCGCTGAATATGAACGACTTTTCTATAAAGCGTTATTTTGAACGCCTTTTCACGC
>JABABY010000029.1 GCA_014237955.1 Planctomycetota bacterium | reverse complement strand
TCGGGGTGGCGATATCTAGCACGCATGTCTTTAAACGTAGTCGAAGCACGGCGACGTGTTTTTCCGAGAGGTAGCCGGGAGAGAAATCGATACCACATAGCACTCGCAAGGGTATGCGAGGAAAGCAATTCTTGACGTTGAAGTGGTTGGTACCAATCGTAACCTCCAAACAATTCGTCACCACCATCGCCCGAAAGAACTACCTTTACGTGCTTGCTGGCAAACTCTGCAATCATAAATGTTGGGATATTCGAAGAATCACCGAATGGCTCATCGTACACACCGGCCATCTTCTGGAGTATTTCACCTACGGGAATATCCATTTGCATTTCATGATGATCTGTGCGATACAGCTCGGCGACAGTCCGCGCATACGGCAATTCATTAATCAAATCGCCAAATCCTGCTGAAAATGTTTTGACGGGTGACGATGCGTGAGGTGCCATCAGGGCTACAATCGTCGCGGAATCCAGACCGCCGCTCAAAAAGGCGCCCACGGGAGTATCGGCAACCATCTGACGCTCGACCGCCTGTTCGGTTAAGCGGCGAACCTCGCCAATCGCTTCCCGTTCATCGATTGGATCCGTCGATAGTTTTGGCTCCCAATATGTCCACGTCTGCAAGGAGTCCGCCTGCCAGTAAAAAGCATGCCCCGGAGGCAACGCATGGATGTTTTGGTAGATCGTTCTATCGGGAGGCACATAAATCAAGGAAAGATAAGCATCCACTGAAACCGGATCAATCATCGGCTGAACGAGTCCAGATGCCGTGATTGTCTTGATTTCTGACCCGACAATGAATTCACCGCCTGTGCCCCTCGCCCAGAATAACGGCTTTTCACCTAACCGATCTCGAGCGGCGAACAGTGACTGCTTCTCATCATCCCAGATTGCAAAAGCAAATTGTCCGTTGAGCTTTTCAACAACACCTGCACCATACTCCCGATATGCCAGTAGCAACACTTCGGTATCCGAGTGCGTGCAAAAACGAACGCCGCGCGACTCCAGATCACGACGAAGTTCGCGGAAATTATAAATCTCTCCATTAAACGTAATACAATATCGGCGTGAATCATCCCACATCGGCTGTTGGCCGCCCACCGGATCGATCACCTTAAGTCTACGGTGACCAAGATGGCAAGCCGCCGTCTGCACAAACCCATCCGCGTCAGGACCTCGGTGGGCCAATTCAGCAGTCATCGCTACCACAACTTCGGACGAAAGGTTCGATCCGTTAGAGCATATCGCAACGATGCCACACATATCTACAACCTTAAAAGAGCCGTAAGATTGAAAACAATCCTAACGCTGGGTCGCTAACGCTCTTGCCTTTGGTCCATGGGCAATTGCATACATTGATACGAATTTGCGTCACTCAATATCTAAGAGCACAACGACATAACTACAAGATTTCACGATTAGCAGCGTCTTCGATACCAAGCAGACTTTTTTCCCATCAAACAAATGCTTGTGATGGCCACCTATCTACGCCGCATCATTCACATCGTCAATCCGAGATTGGCAATTCAATGCAGGCTCATAGAAATCCCAAGCTTTTAGTCCCTCATCATACGCATAAGCGGAAACGTACAGCCACCCCAATTCGAGACCGATCAACCTGCAAAATATTAATCGAAAACGAGGCTACGGGTTCATCCTGTATCCAGACCACATTTGGCTGCCGTTTCATCAATTTCGTCGCAAACCAAGCACCTAGCGGTCAACGCCCTCCAGTGGACTTAGAAATGGAGCAATCGCACTACTGACTACAGCGTACTTTTTAAAGAGCAAACCAACAGGTGGCGATGCATACCATGCTTGCAACAAGAGTTCCTCACGACACCATGGGCGATGATTGATGGCGCACGGACGTTACCGTTGTATCGCAAACTCAACATTGTAGTTGCACGGTGGGCAATTCATTGAACACTCAATGATTCATGTCCCAACTCATACCACATGCGATTACCCAGACTTCGTAACGATGATATTCCGATCATGAGCATCATCAGGGGCAACATAAACGACTCACATATCTTGCACGCAATGTGATTAGAGCACCTACTATTTGTTTGATTAGAAAACGAGAGTGTGTGACATACTGAAACATTAGCTGTACTGATCTAAGATATGTCTTGCGGAGACGTAGGGCATAGCGTTGCCTCAACTTGCAAACCAAAACAGGCCAGTTCGTATGACCCTTGATCATGCGTGCTTAATCGCCTGAGCATACCTAGAACCATCTTTATCGCCTGTTTCTCAAAATAACGCACTTTACTCCCGGCAAACTGATGTGCCACCGTTCCTACGCGACGCAACTCTTGAGCGAGCAAATCAAAGAAATTTCCATTACAAGAAAGTTCGTCGATTTTAAATCCATAATTTTTCAAATGCAACTCATAGAAGTAACGACTTAAACCTGTGCAAAAATGATACGGAGCAAAATGCGTCATACTTACAAATGGTGCCGTTAGCAACAGTCTTCCCTCGGGACGCAGCAATCGAGAGAATTCTCGCAACGCTGCTAATGGATCTGGCACATGTTCGAGTACTTCGGAACAAAGAATCACATCAAACGATGCGTCTTTCTCTGGGATACTGGTGATATCGCTGATAATATCTAACTGACCGTGGTCCCATCGATCTGGCTGCAAGCCAACCGCAACGTCTTGCGGATTATATTCCGCAAAATCCTGGGATACGTAATCTAAGTGATCGCAATATTGCTTGTACCGTTGTTCCCCTGCGCCAGCGTCAAGCAATCTCCAGCCTGTTGGAATGGCTTTGAGTTTTTCGGTAACCCATTGGATTCGATTCGATTCGTTACTGGTGCCTATGAGATTGATGGTGCTCTTCCTTATGCTTGAATAACATTCCGTTCTAGATCGCTGCTTGGATACATTGGTCGCGCAATCCCATTTCTGCAAAAACCATTTCAAAGCGACTCTGCCACGTGTGCTCAGCACGTGCGCGTCTCAGGCCCGCTCGTCTAATTTTCTCGCGATCCTCTTGATGCTTCAAATAATATTTTGCTTTTTCGGTGAGCTCTTCAGCATTCCTGAAAAAGATCACTTCTTTATCCGGCTCGAAAAAGTCCGCAAGCTCATCAAACGCTTCCACCATGTAAAATGCGCCACTCATGGTCGCTTCAAAGTCACGCAGACGAACTTGCTGGATCGGCGGAGATCCATCTTTGGGAACGTGGGCCACCGCAGTAAAACCAAGGCTGATGTGACTGCGGCTGTACATTTTGATGAGTTCTTCGTCTTCTAGTGGCGGGCCACAACATTCTGCTGGCAATAGGACTGGCATAGATCGACCATGGAGCCAATGTTTCATTCGGTGGCGCCATTGTCTTGATCGTGATATCGGTTTTTCATTTTGCCAGTGCGGACCCCAGGCACGTACCTGAACTCCTCCTTGATACAAACTCCCCATCAGCACCGGACGGGTTCCGTATTTCTGCCCAACGAACGTTACATCAAATTCCTTTGCCAGCGGATACGGTTTATAAATATTCGGATTAGCCGCTTCCTGGCAGTAAATTGGCGTCGCACCAACATTCCGGTAATCGTCGAGTCGGAATTTTTCTGGCACAAGGCAATAATCGTAAGCGGGTGCAATTTCTTCAATCAAATTAAATTGGTAGGAAGCGTTGCAAAACCAATTCACAGTGGGGATTCCCATTCGGCCTATTTCTCGAATTGCGTCTGGTTCCACATACGCAGAATAGAAATAACTAAAAAACAGATCGATCGGCTTCCTACGATGCGCCGTCCGCACCTGATCCAAAAGTTTTTCTGAAAAGATCGGGCGGTTCTTTTCGACAAATGATTTTTGCCGCTTGCAGTTTGGATCAAGATTAGATGCAAAGGGCTGGTAGTCAATATCAAACTCGACAAGTTCATGACCCAAATCACTTAATGCATCATATAAATTCGCGCGCCACAATTTCGTAGCAACCGTTTTTCGGTCCTGGGCGAAGTCAGGAGCGGCATAAAAGATTCTCATTCAATCAATCCTCTCTGAATCATGCGGCCCGTCTTTTTACCAATGTACTCTCTTCATTAGGATGCTGCCGATTCCGCTTAAAAAAGAAACTGGATAACGCGCGGCGATACTCACGCAATATGGCGCGGAATCTCTTCACCCTCTGCATGCTCTCGCGCCAGAACACTGTCATGTGAAGACGCCACTGCGTGCTTCTAGCAAGCCCCGTCAAAGCACCAATCATCCTGTGATACGTGGACCAATAGATTTTCCATTCCTCGAATTGGTCGCTGTGAGAGGCTATCCGTTCCCGCAGCGTACTGATGGGCTTCCCGACATCTCCTCCATTATCCACCTGAAGACGCTTGTGAAAGAGAAACCGATCCGATAATTGCAACCGACCGAGAGAAAGCACACGAAACACAACGAGCACATCGGCAGACCACGATCTACCGCTCCAGAGATGAAAACCCTGTGCGTCTTGTAACAACTGGCGACGCATGAGTCCCATAATCAAATTAGGCTTACCTTCACTTTCATCTTGCATTAAAAATTTGCCGAGCGCTCGATAGCGGCACGGATCTGTCAGATCCTTCAAGTCGTATTGCTTTACAGAGTGCGCATCGGCATCAATGTTATCGAACCGACAAAATGCCAACGCTGCGTCGGGAGACCGCTTCAGCAAGTCGACGAGTTCCTCAATAAACTCGGGCTCCCAAAGATCATCGTGAGACGCCCACATGAACAATTCACCCTGAGACAGATCAAACACCCGCTGAAAGTTCGACTCGAGTCCCACATTTTCCGAATTGCGAACATAACGAATTCTCGAATCCTGCAACGCATATTTTCGACAAATGCTTTCTGTACGGTCGGTAGAAGCGTTGTCGCTGATAATCAACTCGAAATCGACATACGTCTGTTCAAGTAACGATTGAATAGACTGCGACAAAAACGCCTCTCCATTAAAAACGGGCATGCCAATGCTCACGCGCGCCGGTAAGGTGCAAGGCATTTGATTGTCATCTCCTTCAAGACGTTGATTTATCATTTCGTTTTAATTTCCTTCGCCTACATAAGTAGAAAACATCAAGTTCGTTACCCACGCGGCCGCTTTGATTAGTAACAGAGGTACGCCTCGGCCCTACCTCGCTTTAAAACATTGCTGGGAGCATATAAGGAACCCATCATTTACGCTTTAAAAAGCAATTGGGCCAATAAGTTACCCGCTCTCGAATCATTCCCTCATTGAACGGATGTGTTGGCTCTTCCAATACAAATTCAGGATGCTCCTCCAAAAAATCGCGAACGGCCGTTTGCGGATTATTGACATCCCAATCGGCATCAGTGCGCGGAGCTCCGACAAGATCCTGCATGATGCCATCCATTGCGACGATGTACGACCCTGGAGTCACCATCGGGCCGTAAGCGAGCAGTTCACGCATTACATGATCGCGCGAGTGGCCACTGTCGAGAAGCACGAGGACCGACTCGCCAGGCTGAATCTGACTCTTCACCTCGTCAACAATCTCCTCTGCCGCCGAGTCACCTTCGAACATGGTAATCATGGAGAACAGTGGATGAGCTTCTATCGCTTTACGATTCTTCGGCCGAATTTCAATATCGACACCGACGACTCGGCCTTTACCCATGATCTGGCATAGGCTGGCCGAGTAAACCAAGGATCCGCCATGTGCAATGCCGGTTTCTACAATGACGTCCGGCTTAACGGCGTACATTACTTCCTGCAAACGGATCATATCGTCCGGAAGCTGAATGATTGGACGACCCATCCAGGTAAAGCTGTAGACATATTTTGTATCCCAGCCAATACGCAGCCATGCCTTCGAGATCTCTCGAAAAGCTTCCACACTCTCAAATGGATATGTCTGGGAGTTACCCTCTTCGTCAATGACCTCAACAATATTTTTTTCGTAATCAATATTCATGCGGCTGTCCTACTTCCGGGTATCGAACGCACTCGAAGAATCCTTCAACAATGCTGTCGGGATAGCAATGACATTCTGCTACCCCCTGTCTCTGCGCCTACGAGCAGAGGAAAAGCCTGCGACATCGTTTCATTGCTCACATTTCATGGTCGTTAAGCCACCTTCACTTCCGGAATGGGAATGATGAAACGACCACCTCGAGATCGATATTCGGACTGCTGGCGAAGGATCTCCTCTGCGAAATTCCACGTCAACAACAAAACGTAATCCGGGCAATCCTCGATCAACTTTTCCGGGTCAAAAATCTGAAGATGCGTGCCTGGCGTGTACCGTCCCTGCTTGACCGTGCTGCGATCGACTACGAAATCCAGCGTTTCGCGACCCAAGCCAAAGTAGTTCAAAAGCGTGCTACCTTTCGCAGATGCCCCGTAGACTGCAATCCGCTTGTTCTCCGCTTTTAGCTTTTGAAGTAACGCCGTCAACCCACTCCGCAGCGAATCGACACGTTGGGTGAAGTTTGCATAGTATTCCATACGACCAACCCACTGGGACTCTTCAGCAAGCATGTCTTTAACAGCACGCCCCGATTGACCCAATCGAGCAGCGAAAATCCGTAATGAACCGCCATGAATATCGGTTCGTTCAACATCGATGATTGTCAGGCCGTGACGCTGGAACAAATTATTTAGCGCGGTAAGCGAAAAGTAACACAGATGTTCGTGATATATCGTGTCAAACTCGACATGATCAATCAAATCCTTCAAATACGGTATCTCGACTACAGCGATGCCATCGAGTTTGAGCAGCACCGCCAATCCGGCAACAAAACCATTCAGGTCGGCTACATGGGCCAACACATTGTTGGCGTGAATCACATCTGCCGATCGATCCTGCGCTGCTAGTTCGCGAGCCACCCGCTCGTCAAAGAATTCGCAGAGGGTTGCGATCCCACGCTGCTCAGCAACTTTGGCTATATTTTCGGCAGGCTCGATACCCAATACCGGGATGCCAATCTTCTGATAATGCTGTAGCAGATAACCGTCGTTGCTGGCTACTTCAACGACCAGTGCCGACGAATCCAAGTTTCGGACCTTCTGTATTTTTGTCGCAATATCCTGCGCGTGCTGCAACATCGTGTCGGAGAACGACGAAAAATACGCATAGTTGCGGAACAACTCTTCGGGTGGCACGGTCTCTGTTATCTGCACCAGAGTACAATGCGGGCACAACACTAAATCGAGCGGAAAAGTCGGCTCAGGCTCGCTGAGCTGCTGTTTGGCAAGCAACGCGTTGGCTAAAGGAGTGCTGCCCAAAGACAACACGCTTTCTAGGCCGTTTTCGCCACAGGCTCGACAGGAAAGCAATCCGCCCTCGAGTCGTTTTTCAGAAACTTCATGTACCATTTGATCGTCCTGGTGAGTCCTTCATCCAGCGTATAAATCGGTCGCCAATTAAGCTGCTTGCGCGCCTTGGTTGCACTTAAATATTGATGCGGGATCTCATTGGATACTTCGTTTAAAATAACCGGCTCTAAATCACTGCCCATTAAGGACAATATCTTTTGAACGATATCCAATACATTCAATTGGATCTCGTTTGAAAAATTGAACGCCTCACCGGCAAGTTCTGGATCCGAAGCCAGCATTTTAGCCAGATGCGTGTAGGCAGCAGCTCCATCTTCTACGAAGAAGTAATCTCGAACGAATGTGCCATCCGAACGAATGACCGGACGCTGCCCACGCACAATACTACGGATCGTCCCCGGTATGATTCGATTCCAATTCAAATCTCCACCACCATAGAAATTTCCGCAACGGGTAATCGCCACCGGAAGCCCGTAGGTGTTTGCATATGTTTGCGAAATCAAATCGCTACACGATTTACTGACATCGTAGGGATGATTCCCTGCCAAAGGCGTGGCTTCGTCATAAGGCAAGCTCTTTGCCTCGCCGTACGCCTTATCGGAAGAAGCAACCACAATCTGGGAAACTCTGGGGCTTCGGCGGCACGCTTCGAGCAGTCGCCAGGTGCCGGCAATATTCGCTTCAAAAGTCGCTGGCGGATTTCGATTGGCAACACCAACAATCGTTTGCGCAGCTAGGTGAATAACAGTCTCAATCTCATATTCGCCCAAAGTACGTTCGAGTAATGCGGAATCGCACACATCCCCCCAAACCATACGCACTTCCGCCTTAAGGCCATCTTGGACCAGCTTGCTGTGGGGCACCCAGTCACGGACCAAGCAGACGACATCAGCCCCCAGGTGGAGCAATCGCTCCACAAGCCAACCGCCTACGAGCCCGGTGGCTCCCGTGACGAAAACGGGGCGATCCCGCCAAAAAGTTGCTTGTCCGACAGCAGGTTCCATATATTTGATTCACCAGAGATTAACACTTTTGGGACTGAGCAACCAAGTCTTATGCCGCGCGGAGACGAAGGCCGATGCCAGATTCGGCCATCCAGGTTTTCCAAGGAGGACTGCCACTATCCCACAGATCTTGCAGGTAGTTTTTGTCCCGCAGTGTATCCATACACTGCCAAAAACCATTATGCCTATAGGCCACCAATTGCCTTTCGGCCGCAAGTTGTTCGAGCGCCATCGACTCGAGAATAGTTTGATCGTCTACAAGGTAATCAAAAATTTCGGGTTCAAAAACCGCAAATCCGCCGTTGATCCAGCCCTCTCCTAAAATCGGCTTTTCTGTAAAGTTTTCAACAACGTCGCCATCCATATTGAGACCCCCAAATCGAGCTGGTGGTCTCACGGCAGTCACGGTAGCTATCCGGCCATAATTACGGTGGAACTGAAGCAATGCCGAAAGATCCACATTGCTTACTCCGTCACCATACGTAAGCATAAAAGTATCGTTTCCGATTTTTTCTCTCAGTCGCAGCAAGCGTCCGCCAGTCATAGTCGTCAGACCGGTATCGACTAGATTCACTCGCCAAGTTTCGCTCGTACGTTGCTGCCGCTCCACTGTATTTTTTAGAAAGTCTATGGTGAGCGATCCCGACAAGCTGTATTCATCCAAAAAGAAATTTTTTATGCTGTTCCCGAGATAGCCGAGCGAGATGTAAAAATCGCTGAAATGATACTGCGAATAGTGCTTCATGATGTGCCAAAGAATCGGCTGGCCACCAATTTCAATCATCGGTTTTGGGTGAACCTGGGTTTCCTCTTGCAATCGAGTACCCATGCCACCGGCAAGAATGACGACCTTCATTTGCTGTCCCTAGCTAAATACAGACCAGTCCATTAGATAACCCATTTTGAGCCAACTCGGTGGGCGGCAAAATTAGCAATTACGACGACCAACGGCAATGTTGATTTGCCCTTTTACCCAGATGTAAAGCGTTAAAAGATATTCATATATGCAAATTGTGTCGTAGATTCGCCTCGATGATTTCAACGATATCGGTGCTGCTAACTGAAATTCTGTCCGTGAAAAGATTGCTGGCCACTCGGTTCGATATCAAGAGAGCAGCAATACGATGATTGCTTGAGACGCTAGCATTAGAGGACAAGTCAGTATTTCTCCTGAATGACGGTCAGCTTAGGGAATGCACGGACATAAATTCCTCTTGGGAAAATACGTTGTTTTGTCTAAAAACCGCATGCAATCGGCATCTATGGTTTTCACAAGAGTATTTGGACATGCGATTCCAACGAATCCACACAACACGTCAATCAATGCAACAGGCTACGGGGTAGATTCTGCAGTGACTTCCATCGTCGATCCTCAGATTATCTTGACGAATTTTCATCCGCGCTTCACTGGCGTCTCAGCCACAATTACCAATCTGGCAGAACGTCACGAGAAAAGTTTTGATATTGTGATCCTCGGCGACCCCTTACCAGTCTCGACGCCTCAGGTGAGACGCTGGCAATTTCCTCGTTTGTTCTGGAAACGAAAAGATCGCAAGGTCCGTATTTGGCATGCCCGTAGAAATTCAGAGATGTTGCTAGGCTTGTTCGTAAAGCATGTATTACGAAAACCACTCAAGCTCGTATTCACGACCGTAGCTCTTCGCCACCACTCACGTTTTCCTCGATTTCTGCTATCCAAAATGGATACGATTATCGCGACGACTCGTGAAGCAGCTTCGTTTGTCGATCGGTGCGACGCAATCATTCCACATGGCATCGATACGGAAATCTTTACGCCTCCGGAGGACAAAACGACCGCCTGGCAGACAGCCGGACTTCCCGGGAAATACGGCATCGGCATTTTTGGCCGCATTCGCGCCGAAAAGGGAACCGACTTGTTTGTTGAATCGATGTGTCGATTGCTTCCGCAATATCCTGAATTTACCGCAGTCATCGCCGGTCATTGCAAGCCGAGTGATCTTCCATTCAAGCAGAAGTTAGAGGAGCAATTGAAAGATGCCGGTCTGGAGGATCGCGTGTTCTGGTTGGGACAAGTCTTAGCCGAAGAGCGGCACTTGTGGTTCCAAAGGATTTCCATTTGTGTTGCCCCTCCACGCTACGAAGGATTCGGTTTAACTCCAATCGAAGCAATGGCCTGCGGTGCGGCAGTGGTGGCAACCCGCACGGGCGTTTTTCCGACGCTGATCGAAGAAGGTAAAACAGGGCATCTGATCGATGTGGGCGACCTCGAAGGGTTAACCAGATCGCTAGATTGGTGTTTGGCTCATCCGCTAGAGACGCTCGAGAAAGGGCGGGCTGGTCGGGACCGCGTCTGCCAACATTACGACATACGCCAGGAGGCTGCCGCAATCGAGTCGGTTTACAAGAATATTCTTACCACGTGATTGTGTGAGGAAATATACATGACGGCTTCTTCTACCGCCCCCCATCCCGTTACACATGATGTCTCGAGAATTGGTAATTCAAAAGCAAGTAGCACTTCACCACGCGCTACCATTGCGGCGGTGCTGATTACAAAAAATGAATCGCATCAACTTGAGCCCTGTCTGAAGAGTCTGGTGGATTGGGTCGATGAAATTGTCGTCTTGGATTCGGGAAGTACGGACACAACACAGGATTTGGCAAAGCGCTATGGCGCAAGAGTATTTGTCCGCGAAGATTGGGATGGTTTTGGCACCCAAAGGCAGCGAGCTCAGAAACTGGCAACGAGCGAGTACATCTTAGCGATTGATGCCGACGAACGCATTTCTCCCGAATTACGCAAAAGCATCGAAACTGTCCTCGAGCATCCCGATGCTCAATGTCTTTATCAGTTCGTGCGCCAAAATGCATTTCTCGATAAAGATGTTTTTCATAATGGATGGCGACGAGAAAAAATTGTTCGCCTATATTGCAGACAGAATTTCACATTTAATGATCGAGCAGTACACGAGTCGGTCGACTCTCAAGGCATCCCCACAAAGATTCTGCAGGGATTTTTAATCCACGACGCCTGTCGCAACTATGAATATTACCTAGAGAAGCATTTAGCCTATGCACATTCCTGGGCCCGCAATAAAGCTGAGTCTGGAAGAAGAGGGACGTTGTTTGGAGCTGTTTTGCACGGCCTGACAACCTTCATAAGACTCTACGTGCTGCAGGGTGGGTTTTTAGACGGACGGCATGGCTTTCTTTTTGCTGCACACCTAAGCCAATACTCTTTCAATAAATATGCAGCACTTTGGCATTATGGCAGAGAGCACAACAAGAAGTCCGATTGCTCACAAGCTTCAGGCCATCACAAGTCGTAAAGGAACGTCCCGCCTGCAAGACTTTACATCGAAGGCGACGATTGCATATTCCTCGCGAATCGTTTCGATACCAGCACTGCGTTTTTTGCACCGACTGTCACAATAAACCTTTGCTACCGAAACATCTCCACAATCGAAGCTATCTGTCTTGGAAATAACCTGTTCTCCCAAAGCTGACTCGGGAACGAGGAAAGCGAACCGCTCCACAACTGCTCTCTGAACGAATCTCTGGTCAGTTCTTTTCGGCAAGCGAGGCCTTGATCTTACCGACAACTTCCGGATCATCTGGCTTGGTACGGGGGTCGAAACGGGCGATCACTTTTCCATTGCGATCGAGAAGAAACTTTTCAAAATTCCAGCCAATCTCGCCAGAACCTTTTGGCTTGGTGTTGAGCTTCTTGAGATGCCTGTAAAGAGGGGAGGTATTCTCACCATTAACGTCGACTTTTTCAAAAAGGTCGAAGGTGACACCGTAATTGGCCGTGCAGAATTTTCGAATGTCCTCTGAGCTACCCGGCTCCTGTTCACCAAATTGATTGCAGGGAAAACCAAGAATTCTTAAACCATCCTTGGCATATTTCTCATGCAATGCCTGCAACTGCTTGTACTGAGGCGTAAGTCCACATTCACTGGCAACATTAACGATCAGCACCACATCCCCGTGATATTTGTCGAGTCCAATTTCCTCGCCCGCAAGAGTTTTCACCTTGAACTCCAGTGACTGGGGAGTCTCTTCTTGATCAGCGGCCATAATATTATTTGTGATTAGGATGGAAACAGCGACCACAATAGAAATACCTGCCATTCGCCTCATAAAAATATCTCCTCTATGTAAAACATTGGGTTCGCACCAATTGATCGGGACTCACGTAGTTCAGAGGAATTCTAGATGGAGTGGGCACCGTGTCAAGAAGCCGATGACGCCAATACGCCAACGGGCATACAAGAAATCATTTCCACAGTTTTTTTGAATACCTACAGGAAACAACCAGCCCGAAAGAAATCTCGATAACTCACTCCGGTTTAATGACTTCCAACTCCCCCTCCTCGAAGCCCGCCCTGGAGAGCAGCTCATTCACATCGCCGCCTTTCTCACTCACCTTCCGGGCAATGACCAGCGCCGCCTCGCGTGCCTCTTCCTTGAGTTCGGGAATCTGAGCAGCGTCGATGGCCAGCCTCAGACCATCGGGGCTCGGATGGATTTTGAGCACATCAAGCACAAGCTTCTGCTCAGCAGTCTGGCGTGCGATCTCGAACGCCTTCCGGCACATTGCATCACGCTGTGACTCCGGCATGGAAAACTTTCGCACAAGCCCAATGTAACCGCGAAGCGCACGGACCCGATACTTGGGCTGTGGTGCGGTCTCTGCCAGATCCAGAAGAATGGGCGCGGCATCAGCGTTATTCCACTTGCCGAGCAAGCGGCTGGCGGTATCTTGAAGCTCAGGCGCGTTACTCTTTGCCGCCACGCTAAGCGTCTGCAACGCCTTCGCCCCTCCTACCTCCGAGAGAATTTCCAACAATGCACTTCTGGTTTCCACCGGCGACCGATCCAAGGCCATCGCAAGTTGAGATGCACATGCCTCCCGATCCGGCATGCGAATGCTCGCGGCCCGAAGCGCCTGTTGCGCCACCGGTGCATCGTCGGGATATTTGGGGCTCACGACGTGCGAAATCAGCACAGGCAAGCGACCCAGCGAAACCGTTTCTCCCAAAGCGGTCAACGTAGCACTACGCACCTTTTGATCAGAATGATCCAATGCCTCAAGAAGAGCAGGCACAGCCTCAATACGTCGCTGGCCGACCAACTCGATCAGCAGCGGGTACGATTCCGTTTTCGCTGTCGGAAGAAGTGCAACGATTTGTGCATCCACCTTCTCGCCGGCAAGGTCGGCCAACGCCCTGCTTGCCGTCTGAGATAGATCCGCATCGGAATCGACTGCGGCATCAAGCAGTATGGAAAGACACGAAGCATCACCCACACGGCCGAGCGTGCTGATCGCAGCTAAGCGAACTTGTTTCGGGCCTTTAGCGGCCGCTTTAAGAACCGCGGGTAAAACGACGGTCTCGGGGCGATCTGCCATGGCCAGGACAATCAACGCAGCGCGGTCGGGCGTTGCATCGTTCAACTCAGCTGCCAGGGCCTTATCAACCTCATCGCCAGGAAACTCACGAGCCGTACCCAACGCTAGCTGAAACAGTTTTTTGTCTGAGGATCTTAGCAGTTCGACTAAAAGCGGCATGCCTGCTTGGCCGCGTGCGAGAATAGCTCCACGCGTCGCCTCAACGATTCGCGGCTTGGGAACCTCGGCGTTGCGGATTTTGTCGTAGATCTCGACCGCCAGAGCCGACTTGCCTTCAGCATGCATGCGTTCTGCACACAACACACACCCCTCGGCGACTGCCGAACGAACGTTGTCCGGTACCACAACCAACGCTTTGCGAAGTGAATTGGTAGCAGCCGTATTGCCGATCCGCCCCAAAGCGACGGCTGCGGCGGACGCAACTTCCGGATTCGTATCTTGTAAGCGGGCGGCCAGCAGCGTGACAGCATCGGCATCCCGGCGGACGCCGATCGAATTGATCGTGCCAACTAGAAGGTTACTCTCCAACGAATCAGTCGCCTCTCGCAATGCATCGCCCGCTGCCTTTCCGGGAATCGCTTCGAGTGCGATCCGAGCCCACGAGGAGAGTTGCGGGTCGGGCAAAAGTTTTGCCAAATCGACAACCGCCGCACTCGATCCATAGATCGCTAACTTTTTGCAGGCGATCGCTTTTTCGGCGGCCGGTGCATCGGAG
>JABABY010000028.1 GCA_014237955.1 Planctomycetota bacterium | reverse complement strand
ACCTAATTTTCCCCAAAAGCCTTCGATATCCTTAGCCGCCTCGTCCCAGAGTGTCTGATACTCTTCAAGCGATCCGATATGGGCTTGTGCAGAAAATGCAGCTAGTGGTGGAAACAGACGTTCCTCTTGCATGACGGTATTGATCTGGCCCGCGTGTTCGTCTGCCATGGAATTGCTCCTGCAATGGAAAGATATTGCTTTGTCGTTGAAGGGAGTTATTTTGTAGCAATCGGAAGCAATCGGTCCAGTTCTTCTTGGTCGACCGGTGCTGCTGTGAGGATTCTTGCACCCTCTTCTGTAATTGCAATGGTGTGTTCAAAATGTGCGCTCACCTTGCCATCCGCAGTCGACATCGTCCAGTGGTCCGATTCGGCAATGACTCGTTTCGTTCCAAGATTCACCATCGGTTCAACTGCGATTACGATACCGGGCTCCAAGTCAAAATCATCTCGAGGCTGTAAGTTTTTGCTGCGATAGTTGGGTACTTGTGGAGGTTCATGCATGTTCTGGCCAATACCATGTCCGACGAAGTTTTCGACAGCGGTAAAGCCTGCGTCGTTCACGAATGTTTGCATTTCGACGGCAACCTCACTCCACTTCTTTTTGGCCGGGATCAGGTCGATCGCCATTTGCAGCGTTGCGGCAGTAACATTGAGTAACCGTTGCACTTCCGGATCAATCTCTCCGATCGGTAGTGTGACTGCTGAATCACCACACCAATGATGGATGCGACAGCCGGTATCGATGCTCAGCACATCACCTTCTTCGAGAACGCGACCGCCCGGGATTCCATGAACAACCTGTTGGTTGATTGAAGTACAGGTTACACCGGGAAAATCAGGTTTTCCGGGCGCACTGTTGGGGTAGTTCAGGAAGAGTGGTTCTGCATCGAGTTGCTCGTAATAATGACGGACTGCCGCATCAATTTCCCCGGTCGTTTTTCCTGGTACTGCCAGCGTGGTTGCAATCTGCAGAGCCTGCCACACGGCCAGACCTGGCGTTCGCATCAGATCGATCTCTCGCGGTGATTTAAGATTTAATGTTTCTGACACTTCTTCTATCCCTGCTAAGCATACATGAGTTCTTTGTGTTGTCCGGATGAAAGGGTCTCAGGCCTCTAGGCCTTGTTGACGTACTGCCAGACGAATATGTTCGCGAACTTCCTCGCGAGTTCCACTACCATCGATCGATTTTAAAATATTTTTTTCGTCGTAATAGCCCAAAAGCGGCTTGGTCTGATTGCGGTAGATTTGAAATCGCTTTCGGACAACTTCGGGAGAGTCATCGTCGCGGCCACGGTCAACAAGACGCTGCAGGAGTTGGCTTTCATCGGCGGTTAATTCCAACACCAGACTCAGTGGCATACCGCGGCTCGCGAGTCGTTGGTCAAGCATTTCTGCCTGCTCGAGAGTTCGTGGGAAACCATCGAGCAGAAAGCCATTTCTGCAGTCTTCTTCATCCAGTCGGGAGTCGACGATTTCGATCACAATATCATCGGGAACGAGTTTTCCGTCTTGAATAAAGCCTTGGGCGGATTTTCCAATGTCGGTTTTCTGCTCTACCGATGCTCGCAGCATGTCCCCGGTTGAGAGATGGGGAATAGCGAGAAAACTGCTCAGCCACTCGGACTGAGTTCCCTTTCCTACTCCGGGTGGTCCGACAAACACTAACTGCATGGCGCCAAGGTGCTCAAGACCTCTCGAGGAGGCCTTTGTAGTTGCGCATCACCAGATGACTATCGATTTTTTGCACGAGGTCAAAGGCAACGCTAACCGCGATTAATAAGCCGGTTCCCCCATAAAAACTGGCAACCATCAGAGGAACGTTTATCGCAGCAGAGATAATCGTTGGGATGATAGCCACCAGTGCGAGAAAACCCGCACCGACATATGTAATCCTGACCATGACTTTTTCCAGATAATCGGTGGTCCGCTTGCCTGGGCGGTAGCCTGGGATAAACGTTCCATAATTTTTCAAATTTTCAGCCATGTCTTTTGGGTTGAAGGTAATCGCCGTCCAGAAGTAGCAGAAAAAGTAGATCATCGCGACATAGAGCAGGTTGTAGGTAAATCCATCGCCGCGTTCAAAGACTGCCTTCAATTCACCGAGGACTCCACTGTTTGGGAATCGCGTTGCCAGTTGATTGAACAGGATCATCGGAATCATCAACAAACTACTGGCAAAAATAATGGGCATCACACCAGCTTGATTGACGCGAAGAGGCAGATATTGACGCGTTCCGCCGTACACACGACGTCCACGTACATGCTTTGCACTCTGCGTGGGAATCCGCCTTTGCCCCTGTGTGATAAAGACAACGCCAAATATCACCGCAACAAACATGACTGCCAGCACAATCAGATGTTCAATACCGAGGTTGCCCGGTGCGCCTCCCAGTTGGAAATCCGACTGTTTGATCAATTGATATCCGGCGCCTGGCATTCGGGCAAGAATACCAGCCATGATCAAGAGGCTGATGCCGTTGCCGATCCCGAACTCATCAATTTGTTCGCCCAACCACATGAGAAACACGGTCCCTGCAGTCATGGTCAAAACGGCTGCAAACTGCCAGCCGAAATTCGCAAGAAATCCAGACTGCATTGATTCCCAGACGGTTTCATTGATGAGTCGACTTGCGGGATTTGCAGTACTCGCCGAGGCGCTTATCAGCCAGCGGAGATAGAAATAACTTTGGATCAGACAGAGGACCACGGTTGCGTAGCGGGTGTACTCATTGATTTTCTTTTGACCACTCTCACCCTCTTTTTTCAGCTCTTCGAGGGGTTTCCATACACTTCCGAGCAACTGGAAGATAATCGAGGCCGAAATATAGGGCATAATCCCAAGGCCAAAAATAGTGGCCTGATTTAATTGGCTGGCACTAAAGACAGAGACTGCTGCGACCAGATCGGCCAAACCGCCCGTTTCGAAATGAGCGGTCATCGCCTGCTGATTCACAACCGGCAAAGGGATTTGCCAGCCGACGCGATAGATGGCCAAAAACAGCAGCGTCAGAAAAATCTTTTGCCGCAGTTCGGGTATTGTGAAGATGATGCGAAATTTTTCAAACATTTTGCGATCTGTCCTTGATCGTTTCCGGTTGCCTTAGTCGTCCTCTCTCGAGCAAGCGGCCACCAGAGCGGGCCCGTATGTGCAAGAGCGGTCGGTCATGAACTCGATGTATTGCGACTTCCCATTTTGTTCTTCACAACAGGTTTTTTCCCGGGTAGGAGTGTTATCGTGCCACCAGCCTTTTGAATTTTTTCCTCAGCACTTTTGCTGAATCGATGTGCAGATACGTTTAGCTTTTTCTTCAATTCGCCATTTCCAAGGACCTTGAATTGGTCAAAGTGTGGTCCGATAAGACGTTTCTTTCGTACAGTGTCCGGCGTTACCTTGTCGCCACTGGAGAAAGCATTTTGTAAATCGCCAACATTGATAATGGCCACAACCGATTCCCAGCGGTTGTTGAAACCGCGTTTCGGTATCCGGCGCACCATCGGCATGCTACCACCTTGGAACGTCACATGACTGGAAAATCCGGCACGTGAATGTTGTCCCTTATGTCCGCGACCGGCGGTTTTCCCATGGCCAGAACCGGGGCCACGACCAATTCTTCGTCGCTGCTTATATTTCTTGATACCGCGATTGACGTCATGCAAATTCATGTCAGGGCAACTCCTCGTAGTCGCTCAATTTCGCCACGGGACCGCAATTGCTCGAGTGCCGCAATCGTGGCCTTGACCAATGTAACCGAATTATTGGATCCAAAACTTTTAGTCAGAATGTCGTGGATTCCCGCGGCTTCACAGACAGCGCGAACCGCTGCGCCTGCAATGACGCCGGTTCCTGGTGAGGCAGGTACCAGAATCACCTTAGCGGCTCCAAACTGTCCCTTGACGGTATGCGGGATGGTGCTATCCGCCAGTTCAATATCCATTTGATTGCGGGTGCCGCACTTGACTGCTTTTTCGACCGCTGGTGGTACTTCATTTGCTTTTCCATACCCCCAGCCGACACGCCCATTGCCGTTGCCGACAACAACCATGGCCGCAAAGCTGAAGCGACGTCCTCCCTTGACGACAGCCGCACACCTCTTAATTTTGACGACCTTATCAATCAATTCGCCGGTCGTTTTGGATTCTTTTTCTGCAGTTCTTGCCACGGTTGGGCTACTCCTGAAAACTAATGATTTCCTCGTTCAAAATTCAAGACCTGCCTCGCGGGCTGCTTCTGCCAATGCGGCAACCCGGCCGTGGAACTTGCAGGGACCACGGTCAAAGGCACACGCCTTGATTCCTGCCTTCTGCCCTCGTTCCGCGATGGCCTTGCCGACCGAAGTAGCAGCGTCAATATTTCCTCCATACGCAACCTGTTTGTCCAGTTCCGCTTCGACAGTACTGGCAGATGCTAATGTTTTTCCACTCGTATCGTCAATCAACTGGGCATAAATGTGGCGATGGCTTCGAAAAACCGCCAGCCGGGGTTGCGAGGCTGTTCCCTGCACCCGTTTGCGGACACGAAACCGCCTTCGCTCCCGTTGCCGTCTTATTGCTTTTTCATGATTCATAGCTTCAAAACCAATTCTCGTTGTACGAATGGATGAGCTTTCGTTAGGCTCCCACAGCCTTACCCGCTTTACGGCGGACATATTCACCTACGTAACGGATGCCTTTGCCCTTGTAAGGCTCAGGTTTGCGGACTGCCCGTACCTCTGCAGCAAACTGTCCAACTTTTTGTTTGTCAGCGCCTTTAATGTGTACGTGAGTCTGGTCGGGGCAACTCACATCCAACCCTTGTGGAATTGCCTTGTGGACCTCGTTGGCAAAACCGACGCGCAACTGCAACGTTTGATCTTGAATTGCCGCCAGATAACCGACGCCAACGATTTCCAATTTCTTTTCGTAGCCTTTGGTGACTCCTTCCACCATATTTTGCACGAGTGCTCGGGTCAGGCCGTGGTACGCTCGCGATTCTTTATTGTCGTTGGACCGCTCGATCAGGATTTGTTTGCCATCGTCGATTACAGCCGTAATCTCCGGTCGATGGGAATAGCTGAGCTTACCCAGCGGTCCCTCGACAGAAATCAGACTGCCATCGATCGACACATTAACGCCGCTCGGAATAACAATCGGTTGGTTACCAATTCGCGACATGATCTTTTATTCCTGTCCGCCGATTCTTCAAAAATCCAAAAGCTATATATAGGGTGTATTTATTTGAATATGTGTAGGCTACCAAACTTCACAAAGAACCTCTCCGCCAAGGTTCCGCTGCCGCGCTTCACGATCGGAAATGACACCCCGGCTTGTGCTGACGATGGAGATTCCAAGTCCATTGAGAATTGGCCGCAAATTATTCGCTCCGTTGTAAATTCTCCGCCCCGGTTTGCTGATCCGTTTGATGTGTCGAATGACACGCTCGCCGTTGGGGCCATATTTGAGATCGAGTCGAATTGCAGGAAACTTTGTTTCCGTCGATTCGTTCCAGTCCCAGATGTATCCCTCGCGTTTAAGCACTTCTGCCATGCCGCGTTTTACCTTGGACGTGGGAACTTCGACATGAGGTCGCTCGATCCGTACAGCATTACGAATACGGGTCAACATATCAGCGATCGGGTCAGTCATCATCGCAGTACATTCTCCGGTTTACCAACTTGCTTTCTTGACGCCTGGAATCACACCCTCATCTGCCAGATTGCGAAAACAGATCCGGCAAATGCCAAACTTACGGTATACGGCACGTGGCCGACCGCACAATTTGCATCGCCTCTCGATACGAGAAGAAAATTTAGGGGTTCTCAGCGCTTTAGCGATTTTTGATTTGCTTGCCATAGCGACTTTTACTTTTGTATTTCTCGGTTGTTTGTTAATTCTAAAAATGAACCTTGCGCGACTTAATCATTTGTGGCAAACGCTACGTAGCTATTGCCGCTTCCCCTTCCTGACGTAAAGGCAGTCCCAGGCCTACCAGCAGTGTTCGGGCTTCTTCGTTGCTGCTCGTTGAGGTCACAAGCGTAATATTCATGCCCTGGACGTGTGTGTACTTGTCCGGATTGAGTTCAGGAAATACCAACTGCTCCGAGAGCCCGAGGCTGTAGTTTCCTTGCCCATCAAATGCTTTGGGTTTGAGTCCGCGGAAGTCTCGAACCCGCGGAAGGGCCAGAGAAATAAGACGATCTAAAAATTCATACATCCTTGCGCCACGCAGTGTAACCATGCAGCCGACAGGTGATCCTTCGCGAAGTCGAAATCCAGCCACACTCTTGGTTGCCAGTCGGATAACTGGCTTTTGGGCCGAGATTTCTGTGAGCGCGGAAATTGCCATATCGAGATGCTTTTTTTCGCTGACGGCACTGCCGACACCCATGCTAAGAACGATTTTTTCAAGTCGTGGCAGCGATAGTCGATTTTTCCGTCCCAGCTTTTCGGCAAGGGAAGGAAGAATCTCCTGATTAAATTTTTCTAAAAGTCGTGGTTTCATGAGATTGGCAGAATGGTATTCATTGCTGGAATATTTAAATGTCCGCCGGGGCGTTGCTTACGTTGCACCCCCGGCGTAGCTTTTTTTGGGTGGAGAGACTTCATCGATAACGGCTTGAGTTTTTGCTTCTGCAGGGTCCATGCCTTTCGCTACGAGTTCCCTCGCCTGGCGCCGCGAATAGCGGTGTTTTGCACCCTGCTGGTCAAAATAATAACCAATGCGCGTCGGCTGCGATGTGTGGGGACAAACAAACATCAGGTTCGACACATCCACAGGCATCTCTTTGGATAATTGCCCACCTTGCGGATTCTTTTGACTCTTCTGGACATGCTTTCGAACGCGATTGATTCCCTCAACCACAACACGGTGTTTATGCTTAAGGATTTTTAGAACGCGTCCACGGGTACCTTTGTCGGCACCAGCCATGACTTCCACGTTGTCATCAAGTCGAATATGCATTACACCACCTCACTTGCGAGGCTTATGATTTTCATGAAGCGACGCTCTCGCAATTCACGAGCGACTGCACCAAAAATGCGTGTGCCTCGTGGATTTCGCTCTGCATCAAGAATGACCACTGCATTACTGTCAAATCGCACGTAGCTTCCGTCCTCACGTCGTGTCGGTGATTTGCATCGTACAATCACGGCCCGAACGACGGTTTTTTTCTTGACGTCACTTCCGGGAATAACGGACTTAACGCTGCAAACGATGATGTCACCAAGGCCAGCCGTGCGCCGCTTGGTGCCTCCCAGCACCTTGATACACATGACTTCTTTCGCGCCTGTGTTGTCGGCAACGTTGAGTCTGGTTTCCATTTGAATCATACGGACACCCGGTATTCATCCACATTTCGGCAGCTGCCAACGAATCGGCCGCTTTACCGCAATAATCTATTTACGAGAATTTCTTTTGTGACAATTCCACTTCATTTTCATCTAGTTTCAGTCTTCCGCACCATCGGTCTCTTTGGCCGCTTTCATTGCCGCCAAATCGACGGCAGTGCTTTTCGCAACGACCCGCACAAGTTGCCATCGTTTGGTTTTAGATTGAGGGCGAGCCTCAATGATTTCGACGGTATCGCCCATCTTCGATTCTTCATTTTCATCGTGAACATGGCAGATAGTGCGTCGTCGCAGGTATTTTTTGTACTTGGGGTGCTTAATAAGCCGCGGGAGTTCTACACGTCGCGTCTTGGTTGCACTGTCACGAGTGACGACTCCGATAGCCACTTTTTTAGGCATGGTTGATTCCGCCGTATTGTTGCGATTATGTGCCGCTTGTTGCAGCTTTCAGTTCACGCTCACGTTGTACTGTTTTAATCCGGGCGATTAATCGCCGACTTTTTCGTAACTCGGATGGTGCGTCGAGACGTTCCGTTTGTGCCTGAATACGCAGGCGAAAAAAATTCTCACACGTCTCCTTTAAGGTGAGACCGAGTTGTTCGTCACTCATTTCTCGCAATTCAGTAGCCCTCATCATGCAGTCCTCCGCTTAATGAACCGCACACGCATCGGCATTTTGTGGGCAAGACGAGCAAAACACATCTTTGCGACATCTTCCGTTGTCCCCGAAATTTCATAAAGCACGCTTCCGGGTTTTATGACAGCCGCCCAATAGGACGGCTCTCCCTTGCCCTTACCCATTCGTGTTTCTAAGGGAATTGAAGTAATTGGTTTGTGGGGGAACATCCGGATGTACAATCTTCCTTCACCGCGCAAATATTGCTGGGCGGCAATACGGCCGGCCTCAATCGTCGCAGCACTAATCCACCCGCCCTCGGATGCCTGCAATCCATAATCGCCAAAGGCAACCCGATTGCCGCGTGTGGCACTACCTTTTATACGACCTTTTTGGACTTTTCGGTGCTTGACCCGTTTCGGCATCTGCGCCATCAGTCTTTTCCTCGTGATACATGCCTTGGTTGATCCAAACCTGGATACCAATGTGTCCCTGAGCAGTTTTTGCTTCAGTAAATCCGTAATCAATTTTTGCTCGCAGGGTCGATAGCGGAATCGATCCGGAAATCTGTTTTTCACGGCGAGCCATTTCAGCGCCACCAAGACGCCCAGCTAATTGAATTTTAATACCCTTTGCCCCAGCCTCCATAGTCGCTTCCATTGCCCGTTTCATCGTTCTGCGAAAACCAGCGCGCTTTTGCAATTGTTCGGCAACATCTTCGGCAACCAACTGTGCGTATATCTCAGGTCGTGAGATCTCTTCGACCTTGAGGTTAATCCGTCGCCCCACAAGATCCTGCAATTCACCTTGCAGTCGCTCAACTTCCTGGCCCTTGCGCCCAATAATAATTCCCGGTCGAGAAGCGTAAAGGATCACCTTGACTTCATCGCGGGTACGCTCAATTTCTACTTTCGAGACGCCGGCATAACGGCATTTTTTCTTGACAAAGCCACGGATTTTCTTGTCCTCGACCAGCAGGCTTGCAAACTCTTTCTTCGGGGCATACCAGCGGCTTTTCCAGCCCTCCATAATGCCCGCGCGAAAACCAGTCGGATTTACTTTTTGTCCCATCGTTTATTCCAATTCGATGCTGATGTGCGAGGTTCGCTTTTTTATAACATGCGCCATGCCTCGTGCGCGAGGACGGACCCGCTTAAACATGGGGCCACCGTCAACTCTCGCATCGCAGACAACAAGCTGCTCGATTTTTGCGCCACGACCGGAGTTTTGATCGGGATCCATCGCGTTACCTAGTGCGCTCCTAAGTACCTTTTCTAGGAGTCGCGCGCCGCGCTGGGGTTGGTATTTGAGAATGTCGAGCGCAATATCGGCCCGTTTGCCACGAATCATATCCGCTAAAGAGCGAACTTTCGTTGGGCTGATGCGTGCATATCGGTGACTGGCTCGAAAACCCATAATTCTCAGTTGTTTCTATAGATGCGTTTTATAAACAAAAAAGGCAATGATTCATCACAAGATGCCAAACAGAAGTTTTCGCTTTGCTTGACCACTTACTTTGATTTACCCCCGTGTCCTCGAAACGTTCGCGTGGGAGCAAATTCACCAAGTTTATGGCCGACCATTTCTTCGGTCACAAAGACCTTCATGTGCGTTTTTCCGTTATGGACCATGAATGTATAGCCAACAAATTCCGGCACGATGGTGCAGGATCTGGCCCAAGTCTTAATGGGGTCTTTGTGGCCGGTCGCTTCCTGCTTCTCAACCTTGAGAAACAACTTCGCATCGACATAAGGACCTTTTTTTAGCGATCTACCCATTGAACCATTCTTCCGAGTTCGTTTGCTACCAAACTTTAATGCATTTGTTCCAAATTATTTTTTCAGCTTCAACTGTCCATATCGTTTGCTTTTTCGGCGCCGAACAATTGCCGCATTGGACGGCTTACGGCGATAACGCGTTGCTCCACCCTTGGCCGATTTCCCGGTCGGGCTGACCGGATGACGGCCTCCTTTGGTACGGCCTTCACCGCCACCATGCGGATGGTCCACCGGGTTCATTGCCGTGCCACGGACGTGGGGGCGACGGCCCATCCACCGTTTGCGGCCCGCCTTACCCAACACAATGTTCATGTGGTCGGCATTGCCAATGGATCCAATCGTTGCGCGGCAATTCGCAGGAACCCGCCGGATTTCACCACTCGGCAGATTGATCTGTGCCCAGTCTGCATCGCGTGCTGCCAGCACCGCACTGCTGCCGGCGGATCGGCACAGGACACCACCGCGACCCGGTTGTAATTCGATGTTGTGAATTGCAATGCCGAGGGGCATATTCTTCAGTGGCAGGCAGTTGCCAACGGTTGGCGCCGCTTTGAGACCACTCTCAACGTGGCTGCCGACTTCCAGCCCTTGTGGGGCAAGAATGTACCTCTTTTCGCCATCGACATAGTGGAGCAATGCAATTCTTGAAGAACGGTTTGGATCGTATTGGATGGCATGGACCTTCGCCTTGATGCCATCCTTGTTACGCCGAAAATCAATCATGCGGTAACGTTGCTTGTGTCCACCACCGCGGTGCCGGGTTGTGATCTTGCCCTGATTGTTGCGGCCTCCGGTCTTGCGCTTGGATCGAAGCAATTTCTTCGGCGGCTTGGTCCCAGGGGTCAAGTCCGCAAAGTCGCTCACGCTCGCTCCCCGGCGTCCCGGTGTTGTCGGTTTGTAGCGTCTGATACCCATGGCCTATGTCCTGAAATGCTCTACCAAGTTTTTTAAGGAATATTTCGTGTTCTTTGATGGATGTTAGAAGAAGTCAATCCGATACTCCGGATCGAGCGTCACAATCGCCTTTTTCCAATCTTTTGTGTATCCATAACGGAATCGACTTCGCCGTGGCTTGCCTTTCCGGTTTTGTGTCCGCACATGAACAACTTTCACATCAAACAGTTCTTCCACGGCCCGGCGGACATCCTCTTTATTTGCCAGCCGATTGATCTCAAAGGAATAGGCATTGAATCGTGAACTGCGATGCATTCCCTTCTCAGTTACCAGTGGTCGCAGCAGGATTTGGTGTGGTTCAAGATGGAGCGATGTGGCACCCGCTTGTCCCTGTTTCTGCTTCGATTTTGTTTTTTCCGGTTTTGTCGCTACCGGTTTTGTTTTTTCCGGTGTTGTATCTGCCGGTGTTGTATCTGCCATAGTCCCGTCTCTCTTTTCGCCGTCTCTCTTCAGAGGCTTCTGCCGGTACCCTTTGCTTCTATGAGCAACCGGCCATTTTTGCCTATTCTTTTTCTTTGGCCATTTTCCCCTTAATTGTGTCGAGAGCAGCTTGTGTCACAAGCAGCTTTTTTGGTCGAAGAACCTCAAGGGCATTGAGGTCGCTCACCGGTGACACGCTGACTTTGTCAATATTTCGCGCACTTTTATAGACGTTGTTGTCTAGCTTTTCGGTTGCTACTAGGACACTTTTTCCGTCGCACTGTAACGATTTGAGGATCGCAGCCATTTCGCCTGTAGCAGGCGCGTCGAAATCAAGCTGATCAATAATTACCAACTGATCATCTAAAATTTTGGAAGCGATCGCCATCCGCGTAGCAAGCTGGAGCGATTTTTTGGGTAGTCGATAGGAATAGTCACGAGGTCGCCTGGCAAAGATGTGGCCACCACCGCGCCTCACACCACTTCGTGTTGAGCCTGCGCGAGCATTGCCAGTCCCTTTTTGCCGGTACATTTTCTTTGTCGAGCCGCTTACATCGCTCCGGCTTTTCGTTCGCACCGAACCTTGGCGAAGATTGGCCTGATACATTACGACCACATCGTGCAGTAACTGCCGATTGATGCGCGGTGCCAAATCAGTCGCTTCGATGGAGTAGGTCCCCACCTTTTCTCCCGACTTGCTGTACACAGGTAACTTGGCCATTTTCTTTACAGTCTGTTTGTTCGCGATGGATCGTTTTTTAATGCACTGTTTCGGGGTTAGTTCCCGACGTTGGCGGTCACCTTAGGTCCCGCTCTTTACGGCTGCTTATACTTTGGCTGCTTATACTTTGTTTGTTTCCCGGATCAAAACGTAACCTCCATTCGGTCCTGGAATCCCGCCGCGAACAACCAGCAGATTGTTCTCGGCATCGACCTGAACCACCTTCAGATTTCGCACCGTGCAGCGAGTGTTGCCATATTGCCCCGCCATCCGCCGGCCCTTAAACAGACGGGATGGATAAGCACTGCATCCGGTGCCACCCGCATGGCGATGGCATTTTTTGACTCCGTGCGAAGCGCGTTGGCCCGCAAAATTATGTCGTTTCATCACGCCAGAAAAACCGCGGCCTTTGGTGGTTCCCACGATGTCCACAGAAGGCACCTCTGCAAAACTGTCGACCCCGATAGCGTCTCCCACCTGCATACCGTCGGTGGAAATCCTAAATTCTCGTACCAAACGCTTCGGTTCGCAGTCCGCTTTTTCGACAGCCTCAATGCCCGCTTGCCCCCGGGCCTTGGAGCGTTTGCTATCCAGCTTTGCCACATGGCCGCGTTCACTGCGACGTGCCAGTCGGCGCGGCTTATCGAGATATCCGAGTTGGACAGCTTCGTATCCATCCCGGTCAAGGCTCCGCAATTGAAGCACGTGGCAAGGCCCTGCCTGAACGACGGTAACCGGAACAACAATACCGGTTTCTTGATCGTAGATTTGTGTCATCCCGACCTTGCGGCCGAGTAATCCGATTGCCATAGCTGAGCCTTTTTGTGCTTCGTGAACAGGAACATACAGCACCGAGGTACTGCAGCTTACCTGTTACACTTCCACTGCATGCGGTGGTTCCTGAGTCTTAGAAGCTGATGCGTTTTCTGATGTGAATACACTCTCTAGTATTTGGATCAAATGCTGTATTGGAAATGATTTTTCAGTCGATTTTTTCTATCGGCTTGAAGCCTTGATTTTAATATCGACACCTGCCGGAAGGCTCAGTTTGTTCAGGGATTCAATGGTCTTGGCTGTCGCCTGAACAATGTCGATGAGTCGTTTGTGTGTGCGAATTTCAAATTGCTGGCGCGATTTTTTGTGCACATGCGGACCCGAAATGACGGTGTAGCGCTCAATTCGAGTCGGCAGTGGAATCGGACCATGGACTTCAGAGTTGGTACGTTTTGCCGTATCCACAATTTCCATGGCACTCTGGTCCAAAACCGAATGGTCGTAGGCCTCCATACGGATGCGAATTATTTCCTGTGCCTTTGCCACCGAGAAAGGACTCCCGCCAAAAATACATGTGTCAAAAAAAGGCCAATTGCCCCAGCCCCGTATCCGCTCAGTAAGCCGGCTTGTAAGGTGGGGGCATTTTGGTAAACCAATGATGTTATGAGCTTTAGGAACTGTTGTAAAGGGGACAAACTAGGCCCACCCTTCAAAAAAAATGTCGGTTCTCCAAGATCGGCTCCGGCAGAGAATGGTCGCCCTAGCGGCTCTCAGGCCGATGCCCACCGTGAGGATGAGCTCGGCGAACTGCGGGAATAGCGCAAGTCGGTGAAAAAAAGGACCAGCTGCTAAAACTCCGCTTTTCTGTCGGGTTATCGATTCAGGGATTGTCGGCGATGGAGCAATGCGGAAAATGGGCCGATTGCCACTATGGAGAAGTTGCTATGCCCAAGACGCTTGACGAATTGCTCGATGAGGCTGAATTAACTCAGTTACAGGACCATTATGGCGAATATCGCCGGCAGCACGTCCGTCTGAGAATGGAGCCCGAATCGCTCGATTTTTATCGGCGGGTGTTCAAAAAGCGTCGTGGCGAGGTTCTTTTTGTGCTCTGCCGCGGGAGCGGTGAGGTGCTCCTGCATACCAAGCAGAGCTATCCGGAAGACCTCTATCGCATCCCCGGTGGTGGTATTGATTGGGGAGAGTGCGTCCGCACATCCCTCTCTAGGGAGGTGTTCGAGGAGACCCAGTTGGACGTCCAGAAGGAACAGTTTTTAGGCATTTTAACGTACGAATTTCATGGTCAGTCTGGAGCGGATCGTAAGGCAGCTATTCCCTTCGTTTCCTATGTTTTTCTCGTTCCAGAGGTCGAGGGGGAGCCTGTTCCTCTCGATGAGAGCGAGAAGATCTCCGGTTTCAAATGGGTTCCTCTTGAGGAACTTTCGCAGGTGGCTGCCAAGCTGCGCTCCATGCCAGAGGACGAGTTCGGAAATCCGGATTGGGGCCGATTTCGAGCCCTCGGTCATGATTTTGTTGTTGAAAATAGCGGTTAGCCTCTCAGCGAGTGGCAATCTTTCAAAGTAAGTTATAGTCTGCAGTGTATGAACGAATTTGCGATCCATTCGGTCCCCGGGTTTGCGGAACCGCTGAGCTGTTGGTCCCATCTGATCGCCTCCGGCGTCTTTGCGCTGCTCGCTATTCCCCTGATGCGCCGGGCGGTGAAAGGATCATCGCAACCGGGTGCCGCAGGCCCGGTTGCCCGTGTGGCGGGCGTCGGGATCTTTTGTCTCTCGGTGGTGGCCCTTCTGGCAATCAGTGGGGTTTATCATCTGCTTGACTTCAATTCGACGG
>JABABY010000284.1 GCA_014237955.1 Planctomycetota bacterium | reverse complement strand
GCGAAATGTGTGTTTTTGGAAAACCTGACTCAGCATTTTGTGAAAAAGCCCGCGAAATGGCAAATTTTTTTTTTTTTTTTTTTAAAGACATCGCACCAGTATATTGGCTTAAAAAGTAAGGGAGGGAACCAGTTTGACATTTTGAAAAAGCCCGCGAAATGTGTGTTTTTGGAAAACCTGACTCAGCATTTTGTGAAAAAGCCCGCGAAATGGCAAATTTTTTTTTTTTTTTTTTTTAAGACATCGCACCAGTATATTGGCTTAAAAAGTAAGGGAGGGAACCAGTTTGACATTTTGAAAAAGCCCGCGAAATGTGTGTTTTTGGAAAACCTGACTCAGCATTTTGTGAAAAAGCCCGCGAAATGTATGTTTTTGGAAAACCTGACTCAGTATTTTTAGAAAAAGCCTCCACATATGAGGTATTTTCTGAATCGGTATGGTAAACCGAACAGTTTGATACAAAAATGGACTCCGTAGGTCACTCGGGTCAATTTTCAACAC
>JABABY010000283.1 GCA_014237955.1 Planctomycetota bacterium | reverse complement strand
AAAAAAACATTTTCAAATCAAAAAAACGATTCTTCAAATTAAAAATCCATTTTTGAAATTGAAAAAACCATTTTTAAATCGAAGAATCCATTTTTGAAACAAAAAAAAAACATTTTCAAATTGAAAAATCCATTTTTGTAATTGAAAAAACCATTTTCAAATAAAAAAAAACATTCTTCAAATTAAAAATCCATTTTTGAAATTGAAAAAACCATTTTCAAATTGAAGAATCCATTTTTGTAATTGAAAAAAAACATTTTCAAATTGAAAAATCCATTTTTGTAATTAAAAAACCATTTTCAAATAAAAAAAACCATTCTTCAAATTAAAAAAACATTTTTGAAATTAAAAAAAACATTTTTAAATCGAAAAATCCATTTTTGTAATTGAAAAAAAACATTTTCAAATTGAAAAATCCATTTTTGTAATTAAAAAACCATTTTCAAATAAAAAAAACCATTCTTCAAATTAAAAAAACATTTTTGAAATTTAAAAAAACATTTT
>JABABY010000282.1 GCA_014237955.1 Planctomycetota bacterium | reverse complement strand
CTTCCAGTTTCGCTTTCGCTGCTTCAGCTTCTTCTTTCGAAACCCCTTCTTTGACCTTATTGGGAACGCCATCCACAAGTTCTTTGGCTTCCTTGAGACCGAGACCAGTTAATGCTCGGACTTCCTTGATCACGGCAATCTTTTTGTCACCAAAGCTCTCGAGGACAACATCGAATTCGGATTGAACCTCTTCACCACCGCCTGCTCCATCGCCTCCATCAGCGGGACCCGCCATGATGACAGCACCGCCACCGGCGGCAGGCTTGATTCCGTGAACATCCTCCAAATAATCGCTCAGTTCCTTTGCTTCTTTGAGAGTCATGGCGACAATTTTGTCGCCGAACTCCTTCGTTGCATCACTGAATTCTACTGTTGCAGTTGTTTCTTCAGACATCTCGCATCTCTCCCTTTCTGTTTAGCAGGCAACCCCATGGTTGCGCCGAATATGAGTTTGGATAAAATTTCTTTTAGGTTGATTTGTTATTCTTCCGTACCACACTGTTCGATTTGGCT
>JABABY010000281.1:308-517 GCA_014237955.1 Planctomycetota bacterium | reverse complement strand
TGTCAAGATCGAACCCCGTCCCAAGCTCATGGACTGTCGCGTTCTGGTGGTCGACGGAGATGAGGACGTTCGTAATGATGCTCATGCGCTGCTGGAACGTTATGGATGTATTGTCGAAACAGCTCATACTGGCGATGAAGCAATTAACATGGTGCGCAATTGTGAGCCGGATCTCGGTTACCACGTCGTGATCACTGACGTTCGATTGG
>JABABY010000281.1:0-298 GCA_014237955.1 Planctomycetota bacterium | reverse complement strand
ACCCTCCTGTTTGATTTTGATGAGCGGATTCGGCTACGATCCCGGACACTCAATCGTGCAAGCTCGCAAGCTCGGGCTGCATCCCAAGGGAGTGCTGTACAAACCGTTCCGCTTGGATCAGTTGTTGGAAACGGTCGAAGGGATCTTGGATGGTTAGGCAAGAGGGCCTTGAAGTTAGTTCAAGTTCGGGGGCCTTCTTGTTGTGAATGTCCTGCTCATGTCTCTTGCATTCTTAGGGCATCTGGCACTCTGGGTGGCTGCCAGTAATCGAATTGGTGCCACCGGTTGGGATTACCGA
>JABABY010000280.1 GCA_014237955.1 Planctomycetota bacterium | reverse complement strand
ACGCCTTTGAGATCATTTTCCCAGGCAGTGCTGTTGTTGGTCAGCGATTCGTCAAACGCCCACTGGCCAACCTCTTCATAGGTCAGCTCCGAGAGTCCGAGGAAAGCACGCAGGTTGTTGTAAGCCACCATCGCCTCGGTGGTGATGGCCGTTCGGCCACCGACCAGTTCGTCAGTCTCGGAGTTGTGGTTCGAACCGTGGAAGGTTCCCCAACTCGTGATATCGATGTAGTCCCCCGAGTCTGCCGGCGGGGCGATGTGATCGTGGTCATCGTGACCATCGTGGTCGTCCATCGGATCATCAGACGGAGGATCGGCCGGAGGTGTGGTGTCGTCGGGTTGGCCGATCACACCATCACTGTCGATGTCGACCTGGAAGAGCGCTTCCTTATCGGCGATCGACGTATCGGTCGGTCCCTCTTCACCGATGAAAAGTCCGTTATCGTTGAGGATCCAGGCGTACACATCGGTGCCACCGCCATCGAGGACGCGAAGCTGGCCAAGTTCATCCCGAGCGGCAGCGATGA
>JABABY010000027.1 GCA_014237955.1 Planctomycetota bacterium | reverse complement strand
TATTGCAAGAGAATAATCGTGGCACGCATGACCATGCAGACGCACTCTGGACGATCCTGAATTTTGAAATGTGGGCACGTGTCTTTCTCGATAGACAGTCTTCGGACGTAGTTTCCCAGGATCTGATGGCGCAAGGTGACAGGTCAAGTGGTGGCGATTCTGTGCTTGCTACAACCGCCTCCGACGTATGAAAATTAAACTGCGAAAACTGTTTGGGATGTCGGCAGGCGAGATTGCCTTTCGCCTCAAGCACAAAGTGTCTCTCTTGCAGGAGCGATCGCAGTTCCGTTCGGGAAAATTCACCTGGGATGAAGCCGCCTGGTCAAAGCGACTCTGCTGTGATGTAGAGGTACCCCTCGAGGTGGGACAGTTGTCCGAGTGGTGGCAAAATCATATGCGCACTCGAGATGAGCCTGCGATGCTGTTGTCGCCAGACGAGCTGTCAGAATGTTGTGATTTGTATCAACAGCTGTTTTTATCACGCCACGATGATTTGATTGCGGCGGGTGATGCAGTCTGCGAAGGTCGCTTGTCGTTACTAGGTGAAGAAGTGTCCCTGGACGATCCTATCGACTGGCACCGAGATCCCAAAACCGGCCATCAGTGGGATGCGGAGTTTCATGGTGATGTTGAATTCGCTTTTTGCCAAACGGGTGGTGATGATGTTAAGTATGTCTGGGAATTAGGCCGACAGGAATATTTAATCGACTGCGCCAAAGCGTATCGACTTACGGGCGATGCGCGTTATGCAGATCGTGTTGCGCAAATTGCACTCAGTTGGATTGAGTCAAATCCCTATCTCGATGGAGTCCACTGGGCCTCTACTCTGGAGGTTGCGGTGCGAGCTCTCTCCTGGCTCTGGAGTTACCAGCTTTGCCGCCCTCATTTTCCAATCGATGCCGATGCACATCTTGCCTGGATCCAGTCCTTTTACCAGCATGGTACCTATCTGCATCGTCATCTTTCTTACTACTTCAGTCCGAACAATCATCTGATCGGAGAGGCGACCGCGCTGTATTTACTGGGTTGTTTTTTCCCGGAATTTGACGAATCCGGCGCATGGCGAGAGCACGGTTGGTCGGTAGTGTCCGAGTACTATCAGCGGCAGTATTACGCCGATGGGGGAAGTACGGAGCAGGCCACGTTTTATCACAATTATTGCCTTGGATTTCTTCTGCTCGCTGTGTTGACGCGACAGCGCCGAAAAAACCCCGTGCCCAAAGAAATGCTCGCCTGTATCGAGCGTGCATTGCAATTCACCATGTGGATGACGCGAAGTGACGGAACCGTACCACGCATCGGCGATGTCGATAATGCAAGGTCGATAGCGTTTGAAAATCCACCACTCTGGGATTTTAGAAACTTGCTCTCTCTGGGAGCTATTCTCTTTCGGCGTGGCGATATGAAACAAGTTGCAGGTGGTTTTAGCGAAGATGCCCTTTGGCTTCTCGGTCGAGAGGGATACCAGCAATATTGTGAGTTGGAGTCTTGTAGTCCCCAGGAGACATCCCGTGCATTTCTCCAAAGTGGCTATTACGTGATGCGGAGCGGTTGGCGTGAGGCGGAGCATCATCTTGCGTTTGATTGCGGTCCGATTGCCGCCGGTCTGCATGCCGATGCAGTACCCTCTTCCGCCCACGGCCATAGCGACCTTCTCTCATTTACGCTCGCAGCGCATGGCAAACCATTGATTGTCGACGGAGGATTTTACACATACGATGAAGATCCTCTCTGGCATCGGTATTTTCGAGAGGCCTCGGCCCACAACACCCTCCTTGTTGATGGCGCGTCCCACGCCAATTTTCACCCGTCCAATGCTTGGTCTTCAGTGGCGACTCCAGAATCGATGCAGTGGCATTCCACATCCCTGTTTGAATATGTCGAATCGGGGCACGCAGGATTTTTTGGGGTCGTGCCGGCAGTACGGCACCGGCGTGCCCTGTTCTGGGATATGGCCGACAAGTGGGTGATTCTGGACAGGGTGGAAGGTGAGGGTGTTCACAATGTCGAGGTATTTTTTCACTTTGCCCCTTGCGAGGCGACCATGCTTGGTGATCGGCAGGGCGTGGCCATCAAGACCGCACAGGGTGCACTTGCCGAACTGGTATTGTTCGAAGGGCCGAATTGTCAGATAGAAATGATTGCCGGGAAATCGGGCCCTGAGGGTGGGTGGATTGGCACCGGTTACGGATATCGTCAGCGGGCACCTGTTGCACGTTTTTTCGGGCAGTTTCAACTCCCGGTCGCTTTTTCTTTCACCATTGAGTCTTTGCATTCTCCCTCCACGGAGAATGGTTAACCGATATTGTTGGTCACAGGTAGACAACGAAAACAGGATTGGTTGTTAATAAAGAATTCTGGCAGGTAAGATAGCAGGCCAACGTATTTATATTTCCATTATTCTGCGGCCGAGCCGCAACAGTTCGTACCGATGAACATTCTCTTCATACAAAATCGTATTCTTTTTCCAACCAATACCGGAGGTCGCATCCGCACACTCAACGTTTTGCGATATCTGGCACAGTGGCACCAAGTAACCTATCTCTGTAATCTGGAATCTGGTGAGCAGCCGCATTGTGAAGCGATGCGGGCCGTGGGGATGCAGTTGGAGACTGTGCCTTGGCAGGGAACGACATCGAACGATTGGAAATTTTATAGGGATTTGGCAATCAATTTTTTTTCCCGGATGCCTTTCAGTGTGGCGAAAGACACCAATCCAGAACTTCGTAGACGGGCAGAACAGTTGGTGGAGCAAAATACGTATGACCTTGTGATCTGTGATTTTGTCCAGATGGCACCTACGGCGATAGGTTTGGCGTGCCCGGCAAGTTTGCTTTTTCAACATAATGTGGAAGCCCAAATCTTTGAGAGGCATGCCAAGACGGATCAGGGCCTCCTGCGACGCAGGGTGATGGCGAGCGAGTGGAAAAAAATGCGTCGCTTTGAAAAAGAGGCCGGGCGGCAGTTTGATGGAGTGATTGCAGTCAGCGATCAAGATCGGGATATTTTCGATCGCGATTACGGCTGGAAACATTTGCACGTTATCGACACGGCGGTCGATGTTGATTTTTTCCAGCCCCAGAAGGGTTCGCAGCAGGAGCAGGTAGCGTTTGTTGGCTCGATGGATTGGCTGCCTAATCAGGAAGGGGTTGAATATTTTGTCAAAGAGATCTGGCCGCGAGTACGACACGAGCATCCCGGGGCAACATTTCGTATCGTGGGACGAAACCCCTCACGTCGGGTGGAGAGCCTGGCGAATTGCGAGGGCGTGGAGGTTTTGGGGACAGTGCCAGATGTGCGGCCTTACCTCGACGAAGCAGCTATCGTGGTGACACCACTGCTGGTTGGTGGCGGGACTCGGATCAAAATCTACGAAGCGATGGCCATGGGTAAACCTGTCGTCAGCACTACGATTGGTGCAGAAGGTTTGAAAGTTGTCGACCAAGAGCACATACTATTGGCAGATACAGTTGACCACTTTGTGGCGTCTGTCAATCGATTGCTTTCGAGCAATGAGGATCGGCAGCGGATTGGTCGTGCGGCGCGGGCCCTGGTCTGCGAAAAATTTGCAGCGAAAGTAGTGGCGCATCAATTCGATGCAATCTGCCAAAAAGTTGTTGATAAAGAGTCGTAACGACATCGATAGTGCTTTAGAATCGGATGCATAAAGAAACACAACAATAAACATGTTGGAATAATGTGATGAAACGAGTTGCTGTATTTGGTACAGGGTATGTGGGGTGCGTGACGGCAGCCTGTCTGAGTCGTGATGGACATCAGGTCATCGGCGTCGATATCGATACGGAAAAAGTGGCAGCCCTTAATGAGGGCAAATCACCAGTGGCAGAACCGGGTTTGGAAGAGCTTGTCGCCGAGCAGGTGGCTGCAGGCCGCTTGCGGGCAACGGAAGATTTTGAACTGGCGATCCGCGAGACAGAGATTGCGATGATTGCCGTGGGTACCCCCTCAGATCATGCAGGGGCGGTCTCGACCGCAGCACTGGAAAAAGTCATTTGTTCCATTGGTCAAACACTGCGCGGGAGCGACCAGTCGTATACCGTGGTCATCCGTTCAACCCTGCTTCCGGGCATCCTCGAAACGAGCCTCGCCCCGATGTTAGCAGAGGCTGCCGATTCTGCTTTGGGTGGTCGCATTAGAATTTGCAACAACCCGGAATTTCTGCGGGAGAGCATTGCCATTCGAGATTACGATGCGCCACCATTTGTAGTGGTCGGTGCCATGGCGGGGACAGACGCAGACGATGTCATGGTTCTCTATGGCGCAATTGATGCAGAGAAGATCGTGACCGATACCTACACCGCGGCACTGTTGAAATACGGTTGTAATGCCTACCATGCGCTGAAAATTGGTTTTGCCAATGAAATGGGTGCCCTGGCGAAGGCCTTTGGTGCGGATGGCCAGCAGGTGATGGAGTTGCTCTGTCGCGATACCAAACTCAATGTTTCCAAGGCCTATTTACGGCCAGGTTTTTCCTTTGGCGGATCCTGTCTGCCCAAGGATGTGAGAGCTTTGACCCGCTATGCCGAGGAGCAGGCTCTGAAGATCAGTATCTTGCGATCAGTATTGCCGTCCAACCAAGAGCATCTTGATCGAGCAATTCGCATTATTGAGGATCGTGGAGTGCGAAAAATTGGAATGGTCGGTTTAAGTTTCAAATCCGGTACGGATGATCTGCGAGAAAGCCCGTTTGTTACCCTGGCGGAGACTTTGGTAGGTCGAGGTTGCGATATAAAAATTTATGATCCCGGGATCTCGGTGAGTCGACTCAAGGGAGGTAATCTGGCCTATATTGATCAGCGTTTGCCGCATCTGGCCGCACTGTTGGTTGAAAAGCCAGAAGACCTCACAGCCCATGCCGAACTGTTGGTGCTGGGCAACGATATTGCGGATGGTCTCGATTTGACATCCCATCGCAGCGAAGACATTATCGATCTGCGATGTTGTCTTGTGGTGTCGGAACAAGAGTCGCCCACTTCGGCTACGATAGCCGAAGTGTGATTGCTCGATATATGCAGTGCTACAGTCCGAGAAACTATGATTCACTCCAGCGGGATCGAGGTTGAATTGCTCGAGGGTTCTTCCTTGGAATCCTCCGGAGTGCATGATGCTTGGCAGGCGTTTGTGGTCGGTGAAAATGGATTTGCCAATGACCTTCGTTGGCTGCATGCGTTAGCCCAAGGTTTTGGGCACAAACCGTACGGAGTGATCGCCCGGCGGGCCGGGGAGGTGGTGGGCGTTTTGCCGCTTGTGTTTGTGAAAAGCGCTTTCTTTGGCAAATTTCTCGTGAGTCTGCCCTATGTCAATACATCAGGATTGGTGGCAGTCGATGACGAAGCGGCAGGGGCCCTCATCGAAAAAGCAGCCGAGTTGGCCGATCGCTTGGACGTGCGTTATCTCGAATTGCGACATGAAACGGAGGCGCTCCATACGCGTTTCACCGACCAGCGAACCGACAAAGTACATATGCGGTTGGCGTTGCCAACCACGCGAGATGAACTTTGGAATCAAATTTCACCGAAGGTTCGCAATCAGATCCGTAAAGGTGAGAAGCAAGATTTTGTTGTGCGCTGGGGTGGGATGGAACAGATCGATGATTTTTACACGGTATTCAGCCGCAACATGCGAGATTTGGGAACGCCGGTTTTTGGTCGGAGACTGTTCGCGGAGATTTTGCAGAAGTTTTCAGAGGAAGCTGAGTTTTGTACGCTCTCTTGCAGTTCGGAGCCTGTGGCCGGTGCACTGCTGATCCATGGCCCAGGGGCAACACAAGTTCCGAGTGCCAGTGCGCTGCGTAGCTTCAATTCCAAAAACGCCAACATGTTGATGTATTGGCACTTGCTATGTCGTTCCATCGAACGGGGACAGCAGTCGTTTGATTTTGGACGGAGCAGCCAGGAGAGCAACACATTCCGGTTCAAGAAACAGTGGGGTGCCCAGCCCGAACCGGCAGTCTGGCAGTATTATCTCCGTAAGGGCGATATTTCCGACATGCGACCGGAGAGTAGAAAGTATCGTTATATGATTAAAGTCTGGCAGCGGTTGCCGGTGAGCATAACACGATGGATTGGTCCTGCAATCGTGCGAGGAATTCCCTAGCGGAGAGAGGTCCTGTTGTGCTGCGCAAACTCATACTGCTTGGGGCGACGCCCGTCTGCGGGGTGTACAGGAGGTTACCGAGCGATCAAGGCGACCACAAACGTGCTGATATAAACAATGCCATAAATAATACTATGCACCGTCTAGCAATCTTCATTTTACTAGCTCTCTACTGTCAGGCTCTACCGGCAAAGGAGGTCCAAAAACAGCCCGATGGTAGGCGGATCATTACGCTCGTGGAAGGAGATGATTTAAAAGCAGCCTTAAAGGATGCTCAATTGGGGGATACGATCGAACTGGCTGCGGGCAGCCAGTTCGTAGGCAATTTTACGCTGTTTAGAAAGCCTATTGAGGAACTGCCAGCCGGCCGCAGTCCCTGGATCACGATTCGCACCTCCGCGATTGACGCCCTACCCCCGGTCGGCCATCGCGTTACCCCCGCGGATGCCGCACAGATGCCCAAAATCATTACTGAGACTTCCCAGTCGGCGTTCGGTGCGCAGTACGGAGCCCACCACTATCATTTTGTTGGGATTGAAATCGCCTCCACAAGTCAACGAACTTACAGTCTCGTCCGATTAGGGGCAGATGGATTGAACTCGGCCTGGGCAAAAAGAGTCGAACAGCTTCCCTACCGCTTTGTTTTTGAACGCTGTTACATTCATGGAAATCCGACCGGGGACATCCGGGTCGGCATAGATATGAATGCCCGTGACATTGCAGTTCTCGATAGCTACATTTCCGATGTTCACGAGAAAGGGGCTGATTCTCAGGCCCTTATCGCCTGGAACGGCACAGGCCCGTTCAAGATCATCAACAATTATCTCGAAGGCTCTGGCGAAAATGTAATGTTCGGTGGGGATGATCCAAAAATTCCCCAACTCGTCCCGAGCGATATCGAGTTTCGGCGAAATCATCTGAGAAAACCCTTTAGTTGGAAAAAAGGTCATGCCGAGTATGGGGGGAAATCCTGGAGTGTAAAAAATTTATTCGAACTAAAAAACGCGAAGCGGGTATGGGTGGAAGGGAATATTTTTGAAAACAATTGGGCGGATGCCCAGTCGGGGGTCGCCATTCTGTTCACCCCCCGCAACCAGCGGGGTAATGCGCCGTGGTGTACCGTGGAAGACGTTCTCTTTACCAAAAATATTATCCGCAATGCCCCCAGTTTTTTGAAGATTTTAAGTCAGGATAATACTCGCGGACGGAGTCGTCAGGCGAAAAATATTGTTGTCCGAGACAATCTGGTTGAGGGTCTCTCTGTGCGTGAATACGGTGGGAACGGTTTTATTTATGAATTTGAGGGCACAAATAATAGAGTCCCTGCAGAGGGTGTTTGGATTGAAAATAACACGACGATGTTTTCCGATGATAGTGGCAAGGCATGTATTATGGTTGGGGCATCAGGGACACTAGTCGATCAATGGATTTTTCAAAACAACATTGTCGTGACGGGAAAGTATGGCCTGAAAGGCACCGGAACGAGTCCAGGAACTATAACGTTGGATACATTTTTCAAGCAGTGGACCTTTCGTGGCAATCTCCTGATCGGTAAGGTGCGACAGAAGGACTACCCGCCGGACAACACGTTTGTCCCGTCCGTGGCAGATGTGGATTTTTTTGATGCAGCGAATGGCGATTATCGTCTCTCTGCGTTGAGTCGGTACCGTACGGTCGGTGTTGGTGGGCAACCGCCGGGTGTGGATATGGATGCCGTGTTGTCAGCTACAGAGGGAGTGGTTGAAGGCAGACCACCACGATCCGATCAAAAATGACCCGATCAAAAGAATTCCTAAATAAAGGCTAACCCGAGGACCCAGTCACGTGGAAACTATGATGCAGTGGATATTTTGGATCTCCGTGGGCGCCATCCTCTATACCTATCTGGGCTACCCTTGCCTGCTGCTGCTTGGTCAAGCATTTGTACGTCGCCGGGCATCTCAACTGGACGACTCTTTCAGGCCCACCGTATCGATCGTGCTGGCCGCCTACAACGAAGAGAGTTGTATCCGTGAAAAACTTGAAAACTGTCTCGCTCTGGATTATCCGGCAGATCAATTGCAGATTCTTGTGGGTTCCGATGCATCGGAAGATGGTACCAACGCCATTGCCGCCGAATTCAGCGATCGGGGCGTCAAACTGTTCGCCTATCAGGCACGCAGCGGAAAAATGGCGGTGGTCAATCGTTTGGTAGGAGAGGCTACGGGCGAAATTTGTGTGTTTTCGGATATTTCTGAATTGTTTGACCGAGATGCCATTTTGAAGTTGGTGCGGCACTTTGCCGATCCGAAAATCGGCGCTGTGACCGGCAATCATATCTACGATGCCGAACAATCGGGGATGGGCGTGGGCACACGTTTTTATTGGCGATTCCAGAGGTTGTTACAATCCATCGAGAGTCGGCTCTACAGCATCTGTATGTGTGATGGAACCATTTATGCAGCACGTCGCGAGTGGTACGCGCCACCGATGGACAATACCATCAACGATGATGTCGCCGTACCATTGGGGATCATCCTCCAGGGAAAGCGGGTCATTTTTGAGGCCTCGGCCGTGGCCCGTGGAAAAGTATTGCAGCAGACCCGTCGCTTTTTCCGCCAAAAAATCCGGAGCCAGTCGGGAAAATACCAGAACTTTTTTCGGTTTCCTGGAATGCTTCTGCCGTGGCCACCGGTCCGCTTCTGGATCTACTTTTCCCACTCAGTCATGCCGGTCCTGGTCCCCTGGTTTCTGTTGCTTGCGCTTGCGGCAAACATTTTGCTCGCAAAGTTCGTTGGTGGCCCACTGCTGCTCGGGCTTATGGTACTGCAGGGGATTTTTTATGCCCTCGCACTGTTCGGCCTGCTGGCCGATCGTTGCCGTTGGTACCTGCCCTTAACCGCAATTCCCTTCTACTTTGTAACGGCGAATATAGGCTCCCTTTTCGGTTTTTTCACTTTTTTAGCCGGCGCGCAGTCGGCTGCCTGGCGTAAAGTAGAATAGATATTTTCTTTAAAAGATCTTTGTAGCGATTGAGTGGCCGTTGATGTATCCCGAAGAAAATCCGGAAGTTTTTATATTTTTCCATATTCCAAAGACAGGGGGAACGTCCGTCAATCACCTTCTGCGTAAGAACCTGAAATTGGGACATGGGTTTATCCAACTCGATGATGCCGGAGAGCGAGATGACCGGAAAAATCATCGCTTGCCTTTTCCCGAACGTTCTCTGGAGGAGCGGATGGCTGTTCGCGCGATTGCAGGTCACGAGGTCAACATCAGAACAGAGTCGTTATTTCCCAACAAGATTCCGCAGCGGATCACATTCTTTCGCAAAACCGCCGACCGAATCCTTTCGGCATTTAACTATGAAACGTCAGATGCCTCAAATTCAAAATGGGATGCAACGGTTTCCTTTGACACCTGGTATGCACAGCAGGAGCGCGATGTCATCACAAAATTTCTTGTGAAGCGACTGATTGCCAATCGCCTGCGGAGGGCATGGGTTCAGGGTCAGCGATTGCTTCAATATCGGCTTAGGCGGGGGGCCAGTTCTGCCATGTTCGAGCAGGTGCAACGCGAGCTAAAAAAGTTTTTATTTGTTGGGTGCACCGAACATCTCAATCGCGATTTTCCGTTTCTAGCCGCGAGGATGAATATCCACGGTGAGATTGAGAAGCGGAATGCAGCGGGACGTAATTTTTCCAAGCGACTTGAATTGACACCCGAACTGGAGGCCCGGCTCGAGCGGGAAAATTCTTGGGATACCCGACTGTACCAGTATTGGCACGATCGCCTGGAAGAAAGTGTGCAGCGGTTACAAACAAAGTAACCAGTCGATGATGTTCCTACAGAGTTTCGATGTTTTCGGAGTCACGCGCAAGGCGATTGTATGATGTCGGATCGATCCACCGTTGAGCCTGGCGCAGAGCGGCACAAATGCCTCTTTGTGGCCCACACCTTTCCCCCCATTGCAGCTGTGGGAATCTACCGCACGTTGCGATTTATGGAAAACCTGCCCGATTTTGGTTGGGAAGGAATGGTGCTGAGCATGAAGGAGGAAGCGGTTGTAGGACACCCCATCGATCATTCGCTCTGTAGTCGGATTCCCGCAGGGGCGATCGTTGAGCGGGTGGGGGTCTGGCGACTGCTCGACCGTGGTATCGAGTGGATCAAGCGAATCTGCCATCCGCGAAAAAACAATTCCCGGCAACCGCCAGCAGATGCCGAGGTGGCCGCCGACGGGCAGCAGGAGGATTCCCCCCATGGCTTTTTCTCGGGAATCAAACGGAGACTCGTGAGTCTCCGGGAGATTGTGTTCTACACCCCGGACGACTGCGCGAATTGGATCGGGCCCGCGGTGATTGCCGGTTACCGGATGGTCCGTCAGCATCGCCCTCAAGTGATTGTTTCGACGGGGCCGCCCCACAGCGTGCATCTGGCCGGCCTGGGGATCGGTCTGCTCACCCGGACCCCACTGGTTCTCGATCTTCGGGATCCCTGGGCCTGCGACGAGTGGAGGCTCCGGGAGGATTCAAAGATAAGAAACTGGTTGCAAAAGAGAATGGAGTCCTTGTGTGTCCGCTTTGCCTCTCGCGTGGTACTCAATACAGAACGATTGAAGCGGGAGTTTATCGCCACGTATCCAAAAAAATATACCAATAAATTTGTCGCGATTCCCAATGGGGTCGACGATCGGAGTGCGGCGCCGATCCAACAATATCTTCAGGAGGCGCGGGAAGGGCCGCCGGGCGAGACGCCCATCCTCTGTCATCCGGGAAGTATTTACAGGCATCGGAGTCTGCAGCCGCTCATCGATGCGGTCGAGCAACTCAAAGCATCGCAGGAGCGTGTCCTCCTAGAGCAGATCGGCGAGGTCGACCATCCCCCCGATCTTGCTGCACGTCTGCTCAGGCGGGACCTTCCGGAAGTCAAGCTCTGGGGCCAGCAGTCGCACGAAACCACACTGCGGCGGATGGCGGCTGCCGATATCCTCATTGTCATCCAACCTCTTTCCACGCTTCAGGTGCCGGCCAAACTTTATGAGATGCTCCTTTTTCAAAAGCCGATGCTCGTGCTCACCGGAGAGGGGGCGACTGCCGATTTGATCCGCGAGTACGGTGTCGGGATGCTGGCGGCCCCGAACGACCCTGTACAAATTGCCCAGGCGATCTGCCAGATGCTGCAGATGTTGCGCAAGGGCGGTTCTACGGGCGATTGGGAGCGTGCCAGGGCGGCCTACGATACGCACCATCTCACGGGCAAGCTGACTGCAGTTCTCGATGCGGCGACGGGTCGGACCAGCTAGCTGGCAAGGCAATTGGCCGAACCTGCAGGAGCAGCCAAAATACCGGAGCGATTACTGGGAGAGCGATTTCTGGACCTTCACCGTGCGTACCGATTTGCTCTCCGGCTCATAGACGCGGATCTCAATCTGGATCCCCCGCAGCGGCACTTTAAAGGGTGGATGGAGGCGGAGATCCTCGGCCGTGTCGATGATCCCGTCACCGCCATTATCAAAACCGACAATTCCAGCCTCGGTATTGAGTCCTGACCAGGAGTCGTAGGTAGCAACGCCTGCTGTGTTGGAGACCAACTCAGCCGTAGGGTCATCTGCTATCCGAGTAGTTCCCGAGCCGCTGTAAACGGATGTCGGGGTATTTGTGGGACCCTCACTAAGATAATTCAGGTCCACAAAAGCGCCCCGGCCGACAGATGTGGTTCCCACCGAAGCAGCATATCCTGGGTCGCCCGGCACAATCGGTACCGTCTCCTCAGGCGCATCGGGATCCTGCGTATAGGGGGGCGGTTCGGTGGTTTCTTCTCCCGACGTGCAGTCGAGACACTCGATCCGCACCGCATCGGCGACGACCTGGCCCGTGCTGCCGGCCGATTCGGGAAGCTTGACGATGATCTCACCACTGCCGGGGCTCACGGTAGCCAGTTCCTCAAAAGGCCGTCCATCAGCAGTGAAGTCTGCACCCGGCTCGCTTCTCTGGTTGACTGTCTTGGTGGCCAGTACAGCACCGGTCTCTTCCCCACCGCCACCGCTACCATCATCGGTGAGTGCCGTACACTCGACGCGGATCGCATCGGCGATCACCTGACCGCTCCCATTGGCCGATTCGTTGAGTTTGACCGTTAATGTGCCTCCGGTCACCTCCACCGTCCACAAGTTTTGGAACTTGCGGCCTCCTTCGGTGTGGTCGTTGCTTGGCTGCGCAATCTGATCGACCGATGTTTGTTCGGTGCTGCCATCATATTCGAGTGTGTAGGGGGCGTCGTTGGCCCGGTTCTCTTTTTCTCGCCAGGTGGCGTAGACGTTATAGGTACCGCTCTGGAGTGACGAAAAAGTCCAACTCGCCTCGCCCGCTCCCTCGCCCGCCTTTTTGCGATGCCAGTCGGTCTCATAGCCGGTCAGACCCGGATTGGCCAAATAGTCAAAGTCGGTGCTGAAGCCGCTGTCCCCGTCGTCGATAATGACCGGATCGGGAAGGGACGGGCCCCCCGCATCGCCTCCAAAATCGCCCCAGCCGATCGTATAGACCGCATCGTTCGCCCGGTTGCTCTTAGAGGTCCAGGTGGCTGAGACGGTGTACTGGCTGCTGTTACTGAGTCCGGTAAATGTCCAACTCGCCTCGCCGGTATTGCCTGACTGGACTCGGTGCCAGTCGGTCTGGTAGCCGACAATTCCGGGGGTCGCAAGGTAATCGTAATCACCCCCGGCACTAAAGCCGCTGTCTCCATCGTCGATAATCATCACATATTCATCGGGTTCTGGTGGGGCAGGTCCATAGTCTTTACGATCCCCAGTGAAATTTTTTCCGTAGTTGTAGGTGCTTCCTGCGTATTGAGGTGGCGGTTCGGCAATATCGAGTTTTGCATTATAGACGACCCCGTCTCCAGCCTGATGTACATATTTGCGATCGATTGTGGGAACCCAGTATTTTTCGACTCTCTCATAATCCTTGGGTTCGATCGAATCGCCCGTCTCGCTCACAGTGCCTGTGGGTATAAAGTGGACCTGTTCCACGTGGCCGTCAAAGAAGAGGACATTGCTGGCATCGGAATGTCGTGGACGTTTATAGGTTTCCCACTCCTCCGGTTTGGTGAAATCGACAATCTCCTTACCATAGTCGAGTGCGACAATTTTCCCCGAATCGGAGCTATGGAGCCTGCTGATCCTGCCGTTGAATCCGAAGTGGATCGTTGTTTCATCACCGATGTCGTCTCCCGTAGCGGCAGGGCACTTATAGACCGTGTAGTTGTTATCCATATGATCTTCAAGTGATCGCAGGATACCGGTTTGTAGTCGATTTTCTGTTATCTTTGTGCCATCGGTGTCCCTGTCTGATTCTTCCTTGCGGAGAGAAAGCCGAGCACCATCGGTGGTTGCGTTGATGACTGCCTTACCGATCTGGCCGAGGCGACTTGCGCATTGTGTCTGGCGGGAAGTGCCTCGTATACTACTAATTGCGGGGATGAGCAGTGAGGCGAGGATCGTGATAATGCCGATCACGACTAGTAGTTCTACGAGCGTGAAGGCCCGTGCGCTTGTTGGCCTACAAATCGTTCGAGAGCGTGTCCACATGGCAGCACCTTATGAAAATAGAAAGTATTGCCCCACGCAATATTCTATTTTAAATCCTATTGGCAGGCCCTGCTGGTATTCTCGCAAATAGCGATCCACGATGCAAGCGAAAGCTGTTTTGGGATCTAGGGAGTGCTGTCCGTGGGTGCAGGCGGGTAGAGCGTTTCACGCACGATGGGCAGGAACAGTTTGCCAAATTGGACTGACGGGTGCTTCTCAGTCAGTTCGTCAGTCCCGCCTCTGATATTTGTGATCAGATACACTTTATTGAGCACTGAATTTCCGGGAAATTCTAACCGCGGACTGTCCGGTGCGTGCCAGTTCCCCCCGTTGTTCCAGGCCCAAAGAATGCGTTGGTGGATTGCCCCATCGGTCCGCTCCTTCAGAAATGTCGAGGTCCAGCATTCGGCGGTGGCATCATCGGAATCACCACCTCCAGTGACGAAAGTAAAATTGTCCGGTCTGCTTTCCACCTCATACCCTGCGCCCACATAGCAGTATTCAGGTGTATGGACTGCGACATCGCGGGCGTAGCCACAGATCATATAAATTATAATCTGATCGCCCGTCTTCTTATTGCGATAGGCTCGGGAAATATGTGCATGCGCGCCAGCTTCTGCCAATTCCTGCTTTGAGAACGGGATGTCCTGCCCAACCCATTCAGTGCCGATGACTGTGGGAATGGATTGGTATCGTTCGGCCAGCCTCACAAGTTCCTTATCGGTTCCCTGTGTCCAGCGGTGGGTCCAGGAACCTTGGATATAGGTACTGATACCAATCAGCGGCAGTCCTACGATCAGAGGGATCCAGCGAGCCACGGCAATTGTCCCATTGAAAAAATTAACAACAAACCACAAACAACAGCCGCCGACAAAGAGATCTGGGGAAGATCAATGTTCCGGAATCTCCCCTCTCAGAGGGTGCTGGTGCCGATCGCTTCGCCAGTGCAACTTTTAAATTCTCTACGAGGGGCTTTCCCCTGAGCTGCTTTCGGTGAGTGCAGGGGCGTGTCCATAGCCGTAGGTGTAATAACCGGAAACGAAAGCGCTGCTTTCCAGCCCGTTGATAACACAACCGACGACTGGAATGTTAGTGGATTGTAACCGTTCTACAGTTTCGTAGGCAGGCATCAAACGACTGACATTGCGTATTACCGAGATTAGGGCTGCATCACATTGCTGCCCGAGCAGTAATGGATCGACGACCGACAGGACAGGCCCGGAGTCGACGATGATGAAATCAAATTCTTCTCGGAGCTTGTGAAAAATCTCTCCCAGATTTTCCTTCGTTAATGCCTGCAGACACATATGATCACAATGCCCAGCAGACATGAATCGTAGCCCCGCCATCTGGCTTGGCCGAATGACGCTTTCACTTGTGACCTCGCCGCGAAGTACCTCGGACAAGCCATCTTCCAGCGGCATTTCCAGCAGCCTATGCGCGGAGGGATTTCTCATGTCGCCGTCGATCAAAAGCGTTCGACGTCCGGAACGGCCCATGCTCGCTGCAAGACTGACGGCTACTGTAGTT
>JABABY010000279.1 GCA_014237955.1 Planctomycetota bacterium | reverse complement strand
TGCCAGTCCAGGTCGTCCCCCGTATAGTCGGAATAGACTTCATCGGGCGGATTTTTCGGTACCGTTGCCATCGCCACGGAGTGTCCGAAGTCGAGCAGGGCGATCTTGCCGCTGTCTCCACCCTGCATCCTGTGGAGGCGGTTGTTGACCCCATAGCTGGTCGGAAATTGCCGCAACGATGGACTTGCATGCTGGTCTGCCTCAGCAAGCTGAGGATCCAAGCTAGCCGGATCGGCGGGCCGGGCAGGATCGCTCGGACAGAAAAAGAGACTGTTTGTTTTTTCCTCGAGAAACGGGCTCAGCGCCCCATGCCAGAAGGTGAATGGGTCGGTGCCTTCTCGGGCCCTCACGGGCTGCGGGAGGTTCTTGTCTGCCATCTTCAGTGCCAAACCTAGTTCGGCCAGGTTGTTCTGGCACTGCGCCGAGCGGGCGCGGGCGCGGACCGAACCGACCGCTGGCAGGAGTAGCGCGATGAGGATCACGATCACACCGATCACGATCAAAAGTTCAACCAGTGTGAAGCCGCCACGAGAGCGCGAGGACATGTT
>JABABY010000278.1 GCA_014237955.1 Planctomycetota bacterium | reverse complement strand
CTCCTCGCCAACTGATACAACAAGATCCTCGAGAGGATTGCCATCTTCATCCAAAAGATACGCTTCCAACGCCACATTCGGGGCAACCCCAAAATAGGTGCTCGAGGCAACATCCCCAACTGACAGACCGAGACCAGAATCTGTGGCAGAGACACTTGAGGCACTCGTATACGTACCAGTGGCAGCTACGTGGCTCGCGGTAAACTCCCAGACCTCATCGGTATCCAAAAGACCGTCCTGATTCACATCACCCACATTGGTGCTGCCGTTTAAAACGGCCGCCGCCACCACAGAGTCGCTCAGTACCTGTACGCCACTGAGGGCCATGTTGCCCGTGTTACTCACCAGATAGCTCGTCTCGATTAAGTCGCCACTGGCAACGAGCGTGCGACCCTGATCATCAAAACCATACCCAGTACTCGATGCTTCCAACGCCACATTTGGGGCAACCCCAAAATAGGTGCTCGAGGCAACATCCCCAACTGACAGGCCAAGACCAGAATCTGTGGCAGAGACACTTGAGGCACTCGTATACGTACCAGTGGCAG
>JABABY010000277.1 GCA_014237955.1 Planctomycetota bacterium | reverse complement strand
CACCCCGTACCGTTTGCGGGAGCAGGAGCAGGCAAAATACAAGAAACCAGATAGCCGGCGCGCAGCGACCGAGAAAAACGCTGCGCTGCTGCAGAGTGCCAACCGTGCCGGTCGCTACCGGATGGCGTCGCCTGCGGGCGGCGCGCCGGGGCAACAGGGCCAGGCCAAAGAGCACAAGCAGCAGCGCCGCCGGTTCGGGTACGGCCGGGGACGGGCCGTACGGATTGACCGCCACGCCCACCCCATCGCCTGATGCAAAAATACTCTGCCAGGCGGAGAGGTCGCCGGTGGCAAAATCGCCGTTCGCAAGCGATGCAAAGTCGATGTTGTCCAGGTACAGGCCGGCCGTCGCGTCGTTGCTGTAGAGCTGAAACTCGAGCAGCGCTTCGGCCGTGCCATCGGGAAAGAGGGCCGCCAGATCGACCTCGGTCTCGAAGCGGGTGAGCCCGTCGGCCACTCCATCGAGCGCATCGAGTTCGACCAGCACCTGTCCGCCGAGCGAGACGACCAGATTCCCGGTCTCCGCCGGGAAGGCGAAATCGAACGCGAGCGATTCGT
>JABABY010000276.1:225-568 GCA_014237955.1 Planctomycetota bacterium | reverse complement strand
TCATTGCGATTTAAACAACCGTATCATCAGCCTAGTTTATCAAGCATTGCAATAGCCCCCTCAATGCAATCTAGGTTGGGCGCCGTTAGTCATAGACAATCGACGATTGGCTGTTTAAAACAAAGTGGGCAAACCACCACTGCCCCGGTAGCTCAGGGGATAGAGCAACGGTTTCCTAAACCGTAGGTCGGAGGTTCGAAACCTCTCCGGGGTACTTTTTTAGCTGGCAAAAGACGGGCTGGTTGAGGGTAACGGTAACGACAAGAAACGGCGGTCGTGTTAATTCGTGGTTGCCACTTGGCCGCCTTACCGAACAACATTCACATGCAGATGAAAAACCGCC
>JABABY010000276.1:0-215 GCA_014237955.1 Planctomycetota bacterium | reverse complement strand
GTTGTACTTTGACAAGATAGTCGCCCGGTTTGGTGTAAGCATGCGTAGTAATTGCATAGCCATTGTCCGCCTGGGGGTCTACGTTACCGTCCGATTTAACTTCGACTAACGGACTGCCATCGCCGAAGTCCCAAACCTCTTCACCGTCGGTTGTGCCGAATGACCGCACCTTAAACGTAATCAACTCATCTGTTTTGTTATCACGAGTCGGCCAA
>JABABY010000275.1 GCA_014237955.1 Planctomycetota bacterium | reverse complement strand
TGCAAACCAGTCTGGGAAACCAAGTCACGGAACATCTGCTACACGGTTTGTAAGCCTGTCCACTACACTAAATGTATCAATGTCTGCTGTGGCCATTGGGAAACCCGCGTGACATGCCGACCAGGACCCATCGTTTGCAAGTGCGTGCAATCGCCCGGGACATGGGTCTGGGATCCCTGCTGCTGCCGATGCTGCTATAAACCGGGTTGTTGCAAAATGGTCAAAACCCAATGCCCACCGATCAAAGTCTGCAAAAAAGTCTGGGTACCGGAAGTCCGACAAAAGACCATCAACTGTGTGAAGTACGTCCGCGAAACCCGGACAAAGACCTGCTGCTATAAAGTATGCCGCATGGTTCAGGAAAAACGAGTGAAGACCTGCTGCTACAAGGTCTGCAAGATGGTGCCCGAAACCAAGACTTGCACCTACAAGGTATGCCGCATGGTCCCTGAAAAACGAGTGAAGACCTGCTGCTACAAGGTCTGCAAGATGGTGCCCGAAACCAGGACTTGCACCTACAAGGTATGCCGCATGGTCCCTGAAAAACGAGTGAAGACCTGCTGCTACAAGGTCTGCAAGATGGTGCCCGAAACCA
>JABABY010000274.1 GCA_014237955.1 Planctomycetota bacterium | reverse complement strand
ACCTGTATATCCCGCTGCGGCAGCGGAGATGGTCACATTCTGGATGCCGTCTACGCTACTATCGTCCACGGCCGCAACATCAAACGTCGCACTGCTCTGTCCATCGAGCATCGTGATCGTTGCCGGTACGGTCGCTTCACTCACGTCGTCACTGGTCAGCGTAACTGTTAAATCGCCACTCGTATCGGTTCGCGTTACCGTGGCCGTTGTCGCTGCAGCGCCAGCTGCCTCAGAAACTGTGGCATCGGTGACCGAAAGGGAAAGAGTCGGGATGACATCTCCGATCCTTTCAATCCGAATAGCATCGGCAACGGAGTACCTACTGCTGTTTGATCCGACTCCGAGATTGACGACTAATGTTCCATCGGCGATGTTGACCGTCCCGAGAGTATCCCAGTTGTAGCCGTCGTAGGCAAAATCGCTCGGTGCATTCTTCTGATTCACCGTGGTATTCGCCAGTACGGTGCCACTACCATCCTCAATCGAAAAGGGCGCGTCGAGCGAGTTGTACTCGTTGTTGTACTTTCCGTCCCATGTGGTAGCGACACGGTACTCCCCGGACTCAAGGTCATTGAACGTCCAGGTTGCGACCCCGCTGCCTTTGCGGAGATGATGTATGTCACCTCCCATGGCAT
>JABABY010000273.1:196-676 GCA_014237955.1 Planctomycetota bacterium | reverse complement strand
TTTTCCAGTGTTTTTTCAGAGTTTCTTTAACTTCAGTATATTTTTCTTTGGTTGGTTTCCATTGTTTTAATTTTCTAGCCAATTCTTCTGGTTGGTTTTGTTGCACTTGCCAGTAATTGGCAAGCAAATCAAAAATATCGTAGGCTACTACTTCTAGTCCTAACTCTTTAGCGCAAGCTATTTCCACTGAAGCACCTCCTAAAAACGGGGAGACTATTTTTTGAATGTTGTGGGGAATTTTTCCAGTGTTTTTTCAGAGTTTCTTTAACTTCAGTATATTTTTCTTTGGTTGGTTTCCATTGTTTTAATTTTCTAGCCAATTCTTCTGGTTGGTTTTGTTGCACTTGCCAGTAATTGGCAAGCAAATCAAAAATATCGTAGGCTACTACTTCTAGTCCTAACTCTTTAGCGCAAGCTATTTCCATTGAAGCACCTCCTAAAAACGGGGAGACTATTTTTTGAATGTTGTGGGGAATTTTT
>JABABY010000273.1:0-186 GCA_014237955.1 Planctomycetota bacterium | reverse complement strand
TTTTCCAGTGTTTTTTCAGAGTTTCTTTAACTTCAGTATATTTTTCTTTGGTTGGTTTCCATTGTTTTAATTTTCTAGCCAATTCTTCTGGTTGGTTTTGTTGCACTTGCCAGTAATTGGCAAGCAAATCAAAAATATCGTAGGCTACTACTTCTAGTCCTAACTCTTTAGCGCAAGCTATTTCCA
>JABABY010000272.1 GCA_014237955.1 Planctomycetota bacterium | reverse complement strand
GGAACATTTGAGTGAAAACCGAATCTCAATATCATTTTTCATTTATTTACTGAGATAAATCAATTTAAAAAAATTAAGTTTACATGTTTTCTCGTTATCTGTGTTTGTTAAATTTCATGGGTCAATTACAAAAACGTTATTTTAATTATAGCAATTGTTTGCTTATAAGCCCATATTTGCATGATGCAGATCTCCCCTGTGGTTAGCACCTTGTCGTGGTAGGGGGGGGGGGGGGGGGGGGGGGGGGGGGGGGGGGGCTTGTGTGTTTCGTTGATCTTACAAGCTATGTCGACTGGAACTTGCATGTTCCTGGTAGGGTCAGTCAAGTCGGACAGGTTGTAAGCTAGAGACCAGGCAGGCAAATAACTGCCTCTTCTCTTTTTTAGTGTTGTTTATTTTGTGGTTGTCGCTTTCTTCTTCTTCTTCTTCCTGTCGTTTCCCCCTCTCTGCTTCCTTTTCTATATATTATACATTTATTGACTGAGTTTGAGGTCAACATGTGTTTTGTTGGACCCGAGGACCAAACTGTTGCCTGAGGGCCGCAGGCACGAAGGCAACAGTTTGGTCCGAGGGTCCAACATAACACATGTTGACCGAGAACCAGTCAATGAATGTTTTGTTATATATTTACTATTTAGCTGTGACGTCAGCGGTCAACATTGCGATGCCGGTCCAACAT
>JABABY010000271.1 GCA_014237955.1 Planctomycetota bacterium | reverse complement strand
GAACGGGCTGAGCACGTAATGCTCGTCGACCTGGCACGCAACGATGTCGGGCGAGTGGCGGAATATGGCAGTATACGGCTCAGCGATGTCATGGTTGTGGAGCGGTACAGCCACGTCATGCATATTACTTCGAATGTGACCGGGCAGCTTCGAAAAGGCCTGACTGCGCTGGAGTCATTGCGGGCCGGGCTTCCGGCCGGGACAGTTTCCGGGGCTCCCAAAGTCCGCGCCATGGAAATTATCGACGAACTGGAACGTCACCGGCGCGGACCTTACGGAGGTGCTGTCGGATACGTTGATTTTACCGGCAATATGGATACGTGCATCGCACTGAGAACGCTGGTGATGCAGGGGCAGACAGTCTATGTGCAGGCCGGGGCTGGAATTGTTGCCGACAGTGTGCCTGAGAATGAATACAACGAAACACTGAACAAAGCCAAAGGACTGTTGAAGGCCATTGAGCTTGCCGAAACTCAACTCTGAGCCCGGGCGATTTCCCACTGCGCCAGCAGGTGGCCTCGTCAGTGCAGCAGTTTTGTGCCGAAATCCTGCTGGTCGGCGCGGTTGAGCTGATCTGCCAGACTGCATCTGAACCCTGTTCCTGTGAGGCTTTCATGCGAACAACTGCATAATCAGCTGGAATACTTCGCGATCAGGTGGTGGTACAGATGTGTCCGTTGATGAACACAGTCGGTGGGCAGGGGAGA
>JABABY010000270.1 GCA_014237955.1 Planctomycetota bacterium | reverse complement strand
GCGTCATTCACACTGATTTCGAACGCGGTTTCATTCGCGCACAAACTATCGCCTATGATGACTACGTGACGCTTGGCGGTGAAGTGAAAGCCAAAGAAGCAGGCAAGGCCCGCGACGAAGGCAAAGAATATGCGCTGGTTTTGGATTGATCGTTTCACCGAGTTGGTAAGTGGCGAGACGGCAACCGCTATTAAAACCATTTCACTCTCCGAGGAACACCTTCACGATCACTTTTCCGGCATTCCTACGATGCCGAATTCATTGATTCTGGAAGGTATGGCTCAAACGGCCGGGATGCTGGTGAGTCAGTACAATGCATTTAAGGAGCGGGTTATTCTTGCAAAGGTTCCGCGCCTCGTATTCCACTGTCGTGGGGTGCCAGGTGATACACTGACTTATCACGCGCAGCTAGAAGCGATTGAAGAGAGTGGTGCCCGCGCGATCACAACCAGTCATATTGGAGATCGACTCCAAGCAGAAGCCGAAATTCTTTTTGCCCACATTGACCGAGAGACTGCACATCGACCGCTGTTTGCGGGAGAGGATTTTGGCGATCTTCTTAGGTCACTACGGATTTTTGAGGTGGGTCGTAACCCCGATGGATCCAAATTGAGTTATCCGGAACATCTACTCTCCCAGGCATCCCCGTAACCGCACTGGAAATTATATCCATGGATCGCCGCGTCGTTATCACAGGCATGGGGTGCATCACGCCCCTGGGAACCAAACCGGAGAAACTTTGGGAACGACTCAAAAAAGGCGAGTCCGGTGTAGGCTATACCCAGGCTTTCGATGCAAGCCAATTTCCGACAAAATTCTCTGCGGAGGTTCTCGATTGGGAGATTGCCGATGAAGGCGAAGATTCAACGGTATGGAGTAGTCGGGGACGACATTCGAACTTTGCAGCAGGCGCGGCCAAACAAGCCGTCT
>JABABY010000026.1:15262-15509 GCA_014237955.1 Planctomycetota bacterium | reverse complement strand
TACCCCTGCCCGCGCAAATGAAATGACTGCTCAAATTTTGCCACCACAAAGCAGGTACCTGCCAATGACTAGTTGCGCGTCCCAAATTTGTACACGCACTTATGTTCATACCGCTGACCCGGTTCAAGTACCGAGTTGGGGAAATTCGCCTGGTTCGGCGAATCGGGGTGGAACTGCGGTTCGAGGCAGAGGCCAAAATTTTTCTCGTATGTTGTGCCACTCTTTCCCTTGAGCGAACCGTCGAGAT
>JABABY010000026.1:0-15252 GCA_014237955.1 Planctomycetota bacterium | reverse complement strand
GTATAGAGTTTCAGTTCCCTTCCACTCTTCGGATCGTAGAGGGTGGCTGCCAATTGGGGCTCAGAAACCTTTTCTTCGCGAAGCACAAAATTATGGTCGTACCCGCCGGGGTCGCCCGGGATCTGCCCAATTTTTTCGCCAATACGCTGCTCCTGCGTGAAATCGAGAGGCGTTCCTTCAAGCGGTGCATATTTTCCGGTAGGAATGCCGGTATCGTCAAATTCGGTATGGCTGGATGCCTCGAGCTTTAATTTGTGGTCCAGAATCGTTCCTTTGCCTTCACCCGCCAGATTGAAGTAGCTGTGGTTGGTCATGTTGACCGGTGTTCGTTGATCGGATGTTGCGGCAAACTCGATTTTCAGTGAATCATCATCTGTGAGAATATAGATCACCTCTGCAGCGACCTCGCCAGGATAGTTTTCATCGCCATCCGGACTCACAAGAGTGAATCGCACTCCTGCGCCATCTTTTCGTTCTAAAACTTCACCTTCCCAGACTTTTTTGTCCCAGCCCTCAGTGCCGCCATGTAGGTGATTGGGCCCATTATTTTTCGCGAGTTGATGGGTTTTACCATCCAGTTCAAAGCGTCCTCCCGCAATGCGGTTGCAAACGCGGCCAACGGTAACACCCATGTACGCAGGATTCGTACTGCCTTTGCCATCACTGTCGAGCCAGCGGTCAAAAGATTCAAAGCCCAAAACGACATCGTCGACATTGCCGTTACGGTCAGGAAGAAGGAGTGCAGTGACCGTCGCACACCAATTCGTCAGTTTGCATACCACACCCTTTTTGTTGGTGAGTGTGTACAAAAAAACTTCTTTTCCATCAGCATTTCCCCAGGCTTCTTGCTTCACAGTCGTCCTCTCAGAATGATTAGGTGTGTCTGCTCCGATATTTTGAGCGGGTGCCAAAATAGAAAAGAACAGCAGGAAGGGCAGAAAGGTTATTTTTGTTTTCAATGGATTTGCCTCTCAATTTCGGTTCCACGAGAGCATAGTAATAATGACCTTGGGGCCGAGCACCCCCATAGTCTAACCGCATTAAGGTAGCCAAAAAAGTGGTGCAACGAGTGTGTATCGAGCGAGTCATGACATGCTTGATCCGCAAACTCGGGTTATTTGTTCGGCATGGTCTGCAAGGAACTGTTCGATTTCCTCGATATCGTCTTTCGTCAATTCCCAATTGCCGGCTGCGGCCGTACCCTCGATCTGTTTGCCGGAACGAGTGCCAACGATTGCAGACGTGACTTCATCGCGCCTTAAAACCCAGGCGATGGCAAGTTCCGCGACCGATCGGTTGTTGCGCTCTGCAACGGCTCGAAGGCTTTGTACCAATGAGAGATGCTCTTCAATTTGGGGAGACTGAAACATTGGCTCCCGCCGCCGATGGTCCGTCGATTCCAGATGCAATGCCCTTTCGGTAGTCATTGCTCCAGAAAGAAGTCCTCTCGCCATTGGGCTGTAGCAAACAATCCCAATTTCATGAGCAACACAGTAATCAAACAATTCGTTTTCAGCACGCCGATCAAGCATGTTGTAAGGCGGCTGTAAAGATGCGATCGGATGGATCGCTTTAAGCCGTTCCATTTGTGCGACATCAAAATTCGAAACCCCGATGTGACGTACCTTTCCCTCCTCAAGGAGTTCGGCCATGGCACCCCAGCCTTCTTCGATTTGTTCACCCGGTTCGGGCCAGTGCATTTGATAGAGATCGATCGTGTCGATCCCGAGCCGCCTGAGACTGTCTTCGCATTCGGCCTTCACGCTTTTGGCGTCAAGTTGTCCCGTGACACTCCCATCGGAAAGAACCTTCCTAGAACATTTGGTGGCAATCAGTGGGCGGCGTCGGCCAAGTTTTTTGAGGGCTTCACCAACAAGTTTTTCCGATTGGCCATTGCCATACACAGGGGCAGTGTCGATCCAGTTGATCCCCAACTCGATTCCGTGGAGGATGCCAGCGGTGGCATCCTCATGATTTTGAGAACCCCAGCCGAATTTCCAGGCGCCACCACCAATCGCCCAGGTTCCCAAACCTAGAGGCGTCAGTTCAAGATCGGTCCGGCCTAATTTTCTTTTGAGCATCAGCATTTCCGGGTTGTTCGTTGTCTTCTTGAGTCACTTCTAGCGGGAGTTCCAGTTTAAATGTTGGTAGCTCAATGGTGCCTTGCCATGCCTGGCTGTTTTGATCGGACTTGTCGTGTTGGCTCGAAAAGTTGACCTGTAGTGTGTATTGGCCGTCATCTACCAATGGCGGAAAGACAAAACCGCGGCCTATTTGGCGAATCTGATTGGGACGAATTCTCTGGAAGTCATCTGCGGTGTTTTCTCCGTTTTCGCGTTTTGGAACGCTATAGAGTTTTGTTTTCAAATCCCAACTGCCCGGTCGCGACCAGGTCGCGACAAAAGGATGTGTTGCTTCGGATTCTGCCACGAGCAGATCCTGATTCAGAGTATTCTTGGCAACTGGAAAAACGGCAACCGCCACTTGTGCTGCAATGATCTTTCCTTCACTCCATACTTCTTCCCCTTCCAGATCTCTGACATCGACGATAAGACCCATCGCGAGGCCTCCGACCGGTTCACTCCATGGGAGTTCTGCCAATGTGGCCAGTTCCTTTTGGATTTCATCGGTTTTCTCAGATTCCGCATCAGGGCGAGGGCCAAGACCACGCAATTCTTTTGAATCGTTATCCCAATTGAGAAACCATATCCCACGCTTGTCCGCTTCGAGAGAATCTGGGGAGCTCTGGGTGAGGGGAAATGGAGAAACTTTTTTTCGCCACTCGGCGGTAACGGTCTGTTCGTCGGTTGCTCCCTTGAGCACCATTTCAACAGCAATTTTACCGATGACTCGGTTTTCTTCTTCTCGGATTTCTGTGACCTCGCCCAAGACGACCAGATCCGCCTCAAGGAGGCGAACTGCTTGAGGGCGAAAAGCATAACACGGTTTTTCACCTTGAGCGAAGATTGCCTGTAGAAGGCAGACGAGAGCGATAGCGGCCAAGCGATTCATGACATTGGCAGGATCCTTGACGAGGTGGCGCGAAAAAAACCTCGTGAGGAAGACCTTCCCGATCCGTAATGGGTCTCCGTTGCGGAGTCACTCCTAACAAAGTGACCCCAACGGGACTCGAACCCGTGTTGCCGGCGTGAAAGGCCGGAGTCCTAGACCGCTAGACGATGGGGCCAAAGCAGGCTGGGACTAATGCCAACACGCCTACATACACAAAGTATTTAAGGGGTAGCGGGTCAAACCGTCAAGTGGCGATGAAGATGTCGCCCATGTTTAACCGGTTTGGATCGCAAGACTTACGCTCGGGCAACGGACGCCCATAATAGAGAATAGATAAGGGGAGGCTTTGGGAGCTAGGACATCAAGGATGCCAGCGTTATGTCGACTCTGCAGCGTCCGGTTCCCCGGTGGGCTCCGTCGTCGTTTCCGCAGCATTTCCATGGCGGATCGCATCATAGACTTCCCGGCGGTGAACGGGGACCTCTTTGGGTGCCTCGACGCCTAGCCGTACCTTATCGCCACGAATTTCAACGACGACAATCGTAATATCATCGTTGATAACAATACTTTCATTCTTCTTGCGAGATAGCACTAACATTGCCGATTCCTTCGGTTTGCTCCTACGAACAATCTTTAGATCAATTGGCATGCATGTATTTCGTCCGCACGCCAACCCATCGACACCACTCAGGGTGTGAAGAACCCATCAAAGCAGACAGTTCCTTTGTTTTCACTCTACGCTGTAGTACGCAAGTGTCAAGGAATTGGGTGTGCGGAAGCGTGTTTTCAGGCGAAAATAATGGTCATCAGCACGGATAAAACCGGTAAGTCGGGTGTGTTTGTCAAAACGGATTGTTTGGCAAGCGGATCTTTTTTGTAGAGAAAATGATCTTAAGTTATTGTTTGGAAACGCTTTATATTAATTCGCCAATGTCAGGAAGAGTATTTTTTAAGGATGGTTCTGACTGGTACGGGACAGACCGTAGATTTTGCCTAAATTAAGCCTTTGGTCGTATGCCCGCAAACCAGCAGTAGAGTCAGGGTGCTTGAATTTGCCAGTTATGGGGGAGGCTCTTATAGGGGGCATCTTCCGCACGCCCACACCCTTACTGAGATTGTTCTGGCTCATTCTTGCATCGGGGTCATACTCGCTTATAATCCGCAATTCCTGGCAAGTTGCTGGACTCTTCGCACGAGCAGCAACAAGGGTGAAATCTAAAATAGATTGATGTTCACTGTTTCTTCGGCGAGATGAAACATATTTTGCCCATGCTGGGGAGAATTTTGGGCAACGAGGGTATGACGATGCAAAGATGGTTTCGAGATGTTTTTACGACAGTCTTTACTGTTGCCCATGGCATGTATGTCACAGCCCGTTATTGGCTCCGGACCTACAATCCGGATCGAAAGGCTTTCACACAGCATTTTGAATATCCAGAATTGCCAGTGCCTGTTGCAGACAGATACCGAGGTTTTCATCGGTATGATTTAACAACCTGTATTGCTTGTGATCAATGTGCAAAAGTATGTCCCGTGGACTGTATCTATATTGGCAAGGAACGTGTGGAGGGTGGAAAGGGTTTCAAGGTTACCGGATTTGTTATTGACTATTCCAAGTGCATGTTTTGCGCTTTGTGTGTTGAACCATGCCCTGTCGATTGCATCTTTATGGGGTCGACACACGATTTAAGCTGTTATAGCAGGGACGGGTGTGTTGTCGATTTTTCTCGTCTTCCGGTCGATATTGCCTGGGGCCGGACAACGTTGAATCCAACGGCTGTGGCAGACTCAAAAGTGATTGTCGAGCCGGTACATGGCGGTCCAAATCAATAGGAGTTTCCTTTTAATAAGCAGCATTCGGGTACGAGGTGCCCCCTTTTGTGCGATGGATGCCGTTCGAGAATACCTATGAGCGAAACCCAATCCAACTTCAAGCGATTTTTTACGGTCGAGGAGGCAAATGCTGCGCTGCCACTGGTGCGTGCTATTTGCAACGATCTTTCTACCCTTTCTCGTAATCTAATCGATCGTCGCGAACGCCTCGCGACGCTGTTGGCCGGTCGTAAAGATGGTCGTGATGACATGTACCGAGAGGAATTGGTTCAGGTTGAGCAGGAGCTAGAGCGTGATGGGCATCGAATCGAAGAATATGTTCAGGAACTTCGTGATTTAGGGATTGAGCCGAAAAACGCAATCGAGGGTCTCGTCGATTTTCCTTCGAAGATGGACGACCGGGTTGTATTGCTTTGCTGGAAACTGGATGAGCCCGAAGTACTCTTCTGGCACGAATTAGAAGAAGGGTTTCAGGGCCGTCAATTGCTGGTGGTTGGCAGCGGCGCCATCGAAGAGGATAGACAACCCAGGCTCGATGATGCCACGGACGAATGATGCCACGGACGAATTAGGTGGTGGCAATCAGATAAACTGAATGTCTGGACAAATATGTCTGACGAACGCAAATCGTAGTGACCGCCTTTCTTTACAGCGTTTTTTTGCGAGCTTCTTGGGTGCGGTTGGTCATCTCATGGGACTTAAGCCAAGGCTTTCTTCCAATAGGGTGCGTGTGTTCCGAGAAGATTTCTGCTTCTCAGGGCACAGGCCGATGTGAAAATGGGTGCCGGAGTCATTGGTTTGATTTCTTTTGGCGGGGTGTTGGCGACTGAGGTAGTCGTCGTTACCTGCCTCGAGGGCCGCAAGATGGGAGAGTGCTGCCCTTGTAAAGCCGACAAGAGCACCTAAAATGCGTCTTTTACCTGTTGTTTTTAAGGATTCGAGATGGCAACCCCTACCGCCATAGCTGCCTACTTGTTGCTGTTTCTGGTCGTTGGTCTCGTCTTCCTGTTTGTCAACTTGCTCGTAGGCCATTTGGTTCGTCCAAAGGATCCCGATCCGGAGAAACTGGATGTCTATGAATGCGGAGAACCGGCAATCGGCTCGAGTTTTGTTCAATTTGATTTACGATTTTATGTTGTGGCACTGGTATTCATTGTGTTTGATGCTGAAGTTGCATTTTTGTTTCCGGCGACCACAGTTTTTGGCAAACAGGTCCAGTTGGCCGATGCTCGCCTAGAACTGTTGGAACACCCAAGTTCAGTGAGTGTTAATAATGCCACACCCGCGTCGCAGGCTGGGGTGCCTATTTCTCCTGCAGCGGCCGGGCAAGCTGCAGTATTAACGCCCTCCGCAAAAGGGCTGTTTCGGGAACTGGGAATGGTACCTCCCTTGATCTCTTCAGATCCACTCAAGGGGAAAGTCCAAGAGGAACAAATCCGCAATACAATCAACCGGTTTACTTTCTATGTGTATGGTGCGATCCTCTTATTCTTTCTTGTGCTGTTTGTTGGCTTTGCGTACGAGTGGAAGACAGGGGCCTTCGATTGGGTACGGGCTGTCTCGCCCCCGCCGAATCCATCGATGGCAGATCTCGGACCACCCAGTCTTGGCCCACCAAGCGGTGGTACTGATGAGGTTGCTGCTTCGGGTTGATAGGGAAACAACGCAATAACACAACAAAGGCACGAGGGGATACGGGATATTTAAGATGGGTGGACAAGATCTTATAACTCAACTCAAAGATCACTTCGGCGACCAGATTAGGGACGTCAATCTGGAGGCTATTGATCCGTGGATTGAAGTGATACCAGAAGGCCTGATTGGGATCTGTACGTTCCTTCGCGATGATCCGCAGTTTGGATTTGATTTTCTCTCGTGTCTCAGTGGCGTCGATTATTTTCAGCCGGATCCCAAAAAAGCGGCCAAGGTCGATTGGGAGCCGCATTTAGAGTTGGTCTACCATTTGTGGAGCATCGCAAACAAAACGAGTTTGGTTTTGAAAGTTATTTTACCGCGCTGGAAGGACGGGGTGGTCGATGAACTTCCCGAGGTTCCCTCCGTGGCGGGAATTTGGCGTACTGCAGACTGGCACGAACGCGAGATTTACGACCTCTTTGGTATCCGCTTTAGCGGTCACCCTGATTTACGACGCATTCTCTGTCCAGAAGATTGGGTCGGCTACCCCCTCCGGAAAGATTATGAAATGCCAGTTGAATACCATGGAATCCGCTGCCGCTGAAACAGATTCTTTCGTGTGGCGGCTTGATTGTTGATTCAGAAAAAAGACGGGCCAACAGGCCGGAGATGATAAAAAAGATCAACGGATAATTTAGTCAGTATTTGAGCCTTTAGTATGTCCACCGTCGAAAAAACCCAAATCGTCGAATTTGACGTCCGCACCGATGAGATGTTGGTGAACATGGGGCCCCAGCACCCAAGCACGCATGGGGTTCTACGACTGGTCTTGCGGACTGATGGAGAAATTGTCTCCGAGGTAACACCGCACCTTGGCTATCTTCATCGCTGCGCAGAAAAGATAGGTGAGAATCTTACGCCTCGTCAGTGGAGTCCTTACACCGATCGAATGGACTACCTGGCAGGAATGAGCATGAATCTTGGCTGGTCGCTCTGTGTGGAAAAGCTGATGAACTTGCATGTGACCGAGAAAGCACGGCATCTGCGAGTGATCATTGCTGAAATGCAGCGTATAGCAAGTCATTTGGTTGGTATGGGGGTCTATGGTCTGGACCTGGGCTCTTTTAGCCCATTCCTGTATGCATTTCGTGAACGCGAAAAAATCCTAGACCTTTTTGAGGAGGTGTGTGGCGCGAGACTGACCTACAGCTATCTCACTGTAGGTGGCGCTACCGCAGATTTTCCCCCTGGCTGGCTGGAAAAATGCGAATCCTTTCTGGAGCAGTTTCTTCCGGTGATTGATGAGTATCATGCGCTGCTGACTACAAATGCAATTTTTATTAAACGCTGTGCGGGTATTGGAGTGATAAGTCGTGAAATGGCGATCAGCTATGGCTGCACCGGACCGGTGTTGCGTGGCAGCGGCGTTGATATGGATCTCCGGCGTGATGGTGAGGAATGGTACACCAATATGTACGATGGTTATGCCTTTGAAGTGATCGTTGAAAAGGACGGACACTATCCGAATGATCATACGTATCCGGCAGTCCCACCGGAGGCCATTTTGGGAGACAGTTGGCATCGATTTTATGTGCGAATGCTGGAAGTCCGTCAGGCGGTGGACCTAGTTCATCAGGCGATCGATTGTTATCGCAAGGCAGAAGGCTCTTGTGGTGATCCTGTTAAGATCACTGAGAAATTACCAAAGGGCGAAGCGTATTTGGAGACGGAGGCACCGCGCGGGCAGATGGGTTTTTACGTTGTTAGTGATGGGTCCGCCATTCCGTGGCGGGTCAAAGCGAGAAGTAGTTGTTTTTGCAATCTTTCGGTGACCTCCGATTTGTGTCGCAATACGTTGATTGCTGACATTCCGGCGATTATCGGATCTCTTGATATTGTAATGGGTGAAATCGATCGTTGAGTTTTTTAAGAAAGCCCCATGAGCTTTCAGCAAACGTTATTCGAAATATGGCTACACCTTTTGGGGACTTGCCTGTTGCTATCGGCTTGTGCCATATTTCACCGCTTTGGCGTTTGGGTGGAGGCGATAGCTGGGATGGGCGACTGCCGGTCGCTGGGAGAATTAGAAAAAAGGCTCAAAGAGAGGATGCGTCACCCGCATTTGAAAAGTAATTATCTGTGTCGGAATTTTTAATCAATAGTTGGGGTTGGCCTCCGTTTTATGCCCACGCCTGCGCCGCCTTTGTTGCCGTAGTCCTGATCTTGCATGTGATTGCAGTCGGGGCGATGTTTTTCATCTGGCTCGAACGTAAGGTCGCCGGTCGGATTCAGGATCGACTGGGCCCAACGCGCGTTGGTGGAAAATTTGGCTGGCTACAGACCCTCGCCGATGGCATTAAGCTGATTGCGAAGGAAGATCTCATGCCAGCAGACGCCGATGGTATGCTCTTTCGCGTCGCGCCCTATATTGCCTTCTGTGCATCGTTTAGCTCCTTTATTGCCTTGCCGTTTGCTACCGGTTGGGTTGGCCTGGACATCAATGTCGCGGTGTTTTTTGTAGTTGCGATACTGGGGCTTGAGGTCTTTGGTGTGATTCTTGCCGGATATGCGTCTGCATCCAAATGGTCGTTGTTCGGGGCCATGCGAGAAGCGGCTCAGGTGGTGAGCTATGAAGTCCCCCTGGGCCTCTGTATCGTCATTCCAGTGACGATAGCCGGCACCATGGATTTGACAAAAATCAGCAACCTGCAGGCAGGTTGGTTCACCAATTGGTACATCTTCCACGACCCGTTTACCTTCCTGACATCTTTTGTCTTTTTTAGCTGTGCGTTGGCCAGCGTCAATCGCGCGCCTTTTGACTTGGCGGAGGCTGAAAGTGAATTGGTGGCTGGTTTTCACACGGAATACTCAGGGCTTCGTTGGAGCTTCTTTTTCATGGCCGAGTATGGCTCGATGTTTCTTGTGTCGGCCTTGGGTGTCATCCTTTTCCTAGGAGGCTGGAATGGTCCGATTCCACTGGGGCAATTCGTGTTTGGCGCGCACGCGGCGGAGTTGTCTGGCTTGGCATTTTTCTTGGTCAACCTGCTGGGGCTAGCGAACTTTATGTTCAAGGTGGTTCTCGGTGTAACCTTAATGATTTGGATCCGGTGGACCTTGCCACGATTACGGATCGACCAGGTGATCACAACCTGTTGGAAATACTTTACGCCGATTGCCGCTGTCATGTTCATTGGTGTGATCAGCTGGCAATTACTGGGTTTGCCGAGTGGTGGCGACCTTTTGCCTCTGCATGTCGATGGCCGTCCGCGCCTCTCTGGCGATGTTCGTGAACAGCACCTAAAGGGCGCGGTACTACCGCAGGGGTCGGCGGACCGGCACTCAGCCGCTCGTAGAGCGCTCGAGGGCAATCTGGTTCGAGTTGGTGGAGGGCATTAGACTGTGGAATCCATAAATGGGCACACCCTGCTGTTCCTCCTGTTTGGGGCATTGACTTGTTTCTTTGCTCTGGCGGTTGTTTTCTCGGCCAATATTGTTCGTATGGCGTTCTATTTAATTCTTGCCTTGGCGGCGACGGCTGGTTTGCATTTTCTTGCGGGAGCTGATTTTGTCGGGGCGATGCAATTGGTACTCTATGTTGGCGGTACCCTGGTGGTGTTGGTGTTCGGAGTGATGCTCACAGCCCAAAGTCCTTTTGTCTCTCTTCGCACTGCCGGTGGGGATTGGGTGCTTGCGGCACTTATTGGAGGGACATTGCTGGTGATCCTTCTCCCGGTCGCATTTCAGGTTGGTTTGCCACCAACCACAACAGACGGAGCATTTACGGACGAAACTGGCGGTGAGCGGATTACTTCTTCGGTGCCGGTGACGGTTCCTACGGCGACTCGCATCGGGCTTGGTTTTTTGGGAGTTCCTGGGGACGATTTTTCAGGGTATTTGTTGCCGTTTGAGATTATCTCCATCCACCTGCTTGTAGTTCTCGTAGGTGCTGCTTATCTAGCGAGAGCAAAAAGGCGTACAACCGTTAAGAACAGCGACGTTTCTGGAGGCAGTTGATGTTTCTTAGAAAAAGGACTCGAAGCGGAAAGCGATGATTCATTTTCTTTCACAACCTGTCGGTCTAACGCACTATCTAGTCGTGGGTGCCGTGATGTTTGTTGCGGGTCTTGTCTGTATGGCGACCAAGCGAAATGCATTGGGGGTTCTGATGGGGATAGAGCTTGTCCTGAACGGAGCAAATCTCAATTTTGTTGCGTTTGGAAGTGGTTTTCTGATACGGAATCCGGCCTACCAACTCGGTTTGGACGGTCAAATTATTTCGCTGTTTGTGATCGTCCTGGCAGCTGCTGAAGCGGCTATTGCGCTGGCGATTGTTTTGAATTTTTACAATAACCACTCGACCGTGGATGTCGATCGGGCGGATGAACTGAAGGGCTGATTACGTTGGAGTCGACACTCTCCACACTATTGCTGCTGGCTTGGCTATTGCCGCTGGTTTCCTTCTGGCTGATCCTGTTTTTCGGATCGCGGATGGGGGCTGCCGGTCGCGGTGCTGGCTACGTGGCGACCGGCGCAATCCTTGGAGGCTTTGTTCTTTCACTGGCTGCAATGATCTGCTGGATTGATGCGCACGGTGTGACGGCGGGCCATCACTCTGATGCAGCGGACAGTGGACACGCTGTAGTCGTGCCTCCCGAAGCGTCCGAAACAGAAGGCTCGAAAAGACTAGAGAATCGTCGGGTGTCATCGGGTTCCATCGTGCGGCCCGTGGCGGCTGTAGCCGATGGCGCACATGCCGAACTGCACGATGGCGGGCATGATGCACATTCACAAGGTGCACACACGGCAACAACCAAGACGGCCTATTTTGATGATTGGTACACGCTCGTCGGCTTGGGAAATCTCAAGATCACCATCGGGTATTACATCGATGCCCTGACGGTGGTGATGTTCTGTATGGTCACGCTGATTGCGACATGTATTCATTTTTATGCAATGGGATACATGCATGAGGAACTTGAAGATGTTACGGATCATGAAGTAACACTTTCAAACGGCGAACATCTGCATCGCAAGGGTCGGTATTACCGATTCTTTCAATACTTGTCCTTATTTTGTTTCAGCATGTTGGGGATTGTCATTGCGGGCAACATTGCGATGACATTTATCTTTTGGGAGTTGGTCGGGATCTGCTCCTATTTTCTGATTGGTTTTTATATCGAACGCAAAAGTGCATCGACGGCTGCCAATAAGGCATTTATTGTCAATCGCGTTGGCGACGTCGGGATGATTATTGGACTCATGGCCCTCTGGGGTAGCCTCGGTACCTTTTCATTTGGTGGCGAAAAAAATGGGGCGGGCGAGGTCGTCAAGCCGGGCCTCTTTGAACAGGTGCGACCGGTCGAAGAAGGTTATCAGCTAAAAACTCCGGAGGGTATGGAAAAGCGAGCCAAGGTGATGGGCGCGGAAGACCCGGCCTACACCGGGCATCTGCTGCTTGTCGTCGCCGGGCTCGGAATATTTTGTGGCTGTGTCGGCAAGAGTGCCCAGTTCCCGTTGCATGTCTGGCTGCCAGATGCGATGGAGGGACCAACTCCTGTTTCCGCCCTGGTACACTCAGCCACCATGGTTGCGGCTGGGGTGTTTCTTGTCGGGCGTTTTTACCCCATGTTCACTCCAGAGGTGCTGCTGATCATTGCGATCATCGGTTGCATTACGCTTTTTATGGCGGCAACCATTGCCATTACTGCAACCGACATTAAACGTGTGCTGGCCTACTCAACACTTTCACAGTTGGGTTACATGATGTTCGCGTTAGGGGTTGGGGGATGGGTGGCCGGAATGTTGCATTTGATCACCCATGCATTCTTTAAGAGCCTACTGTTCATGTGTTCCGGGTCGGTCATTCATGCCGTCCATACGAACGAAATGTCACAGATGGGCGGTCTGCGCCGCAAGATGCCGATTACGGCCTATACCATGTTGATCGGCTGTCTGGCGATCATTGGTGCCGGTGTGCCGACGATTGTCGGCCTCAGTGGATATTATTCGAAAGATGCGATTCTCGCGCAGGCGTTGCATTTTGGCAAAAACAACGCGGCCTGGAATGCGATGTTTTATGTGGCGGCAGGAGGTGCTGCAATCACGGCATTTTATATGTTCCGACTCTGGTTCATGACATTTGTAGGCTCTCCTCGCGAGCAGCACCGTTACGATCATGCGCATGAATCGCCGAGGGTCATGTGGATGCCCCTGGCGGTCCTGGCATTCTTTGCAATCTTCATCGCCATGCCTGCCGATCTCGAGAATTTCACCAATCCGGCGGCGAGTCCACTGGTGCAGATGCTCGAGCAGGGTCGTCCGGACGGTACCGGCGTCGATTTTTCAGGACAACTGGCAGCGGTGATGATGCCGAATGAACATGGATCGCACGATGAGGAGATCCACTTGACCGCCGGGATGATTGCTTTTGGCACCGCCATGTCGGGCCTTTTGTTGGCTTGCTGTATGTATTGGTGGCGGCTAATCGATCCGGCAGAAGTTCGCAGCATGTTTGCACCGATTTATCGTTTCTTGCTTAATAAGTGGTGGTTTGATGAGTTGTACGACAAAATTTTCATCAGGCCCACACTTTGGTTCGGCCGTTGTACGGCCGGTTTTGATCGTGGATGCATTGACTGGTTGATCGATCATTTGGCCGTTGTGACGCGCTGGTTTACCAGTGGTTTTGATCGCTGGATTGACCAGACATTCGTGGACGGGCTGGCCAACGGGATTGCAAGAAAAACCTATGCAGTTGGCCTTTGGCTCCGGAAGGTGCAGACAGGCCGCCTGCGACAATACCTTGTCTTTATCCTCGTTGGTACGGTGGCAATGTATTTGCTTGCGACCTTTGGACTAACGAATTAACACATTTATGTCACAAGAATAAAAACGAAGCAGAATTTCCATGGACAATCCATCTCTCTGGCCTTTGACGATTCTCGTATTTTTACCTGCGATAGGCTCGTTGGTTCTGTTGTTGCTGCCCCGCGAGAATACCGAAACAATCAAACGGGTGAGCTTGCTCATTACCATCATTGTGTTTGCAGCCACAGTGGTCATGGCTCTGCCAGGGATCAGTGGAAGCCCACATTTTTCACTCTCTCCGGATGCGGTTTCGCAAATGCAGAACGTATTCCAGGTGAATTGGATTCCTGTATTCAATATTCAGTACTACATGGGAATGGATGGGATCAGTTTTCCGCTGTTTGTTCTTACGGCCTTTATCAGCATGCTCGCGATGGGTGCAAGTTGGTCGATCAGCAAGCATGTCAAAGCCTACTGTGTCCTGTTTCTGATTCTTGAGACAGGAATGCTGGGAGTTTTCCTGGCGCTCGACTTTTTCCTGTTTTTTGTTTTCTGGGAAGTGATGCTCCTGCCGATGTATTTTTTGATCGGTGTCTGGGGCGGTCCGAGACGGGAATATGCGGCAATCAAGTTCTTTCTCTACACGATGCTTGGCGGCGTGTTGATGTTGATCGCGATCCTGATGCTGTATTTTAATAGCGATCTTCGCGAGCTTACCGACGATCAGTTGGTAGCTGGCCATGTCATCGCCGATACAAGTCAGGCAGATGCTTGGCGGGCAGGAGTGCCGAGTCTCGAAAAGAACCCCGAGGCTGAGCAGCACACGTTCAATATTCTGGCCCTCCAGCAGTTGGGCCAGCATACCAAACAATTCAGCGGGAGTGTGTTCACCGAAGGTGGTAAATCGATTCAGTGGTGGGCTTTTGTGCTTTTGTTCATCGGTTTTGTTATTAAAGTTCCCAGTGTTCCGGTACACACGTGGCTTCCGGATGCCCACGTTGAAGCCCCCACACCGATATCGATGATTCTCGCGGGAATCCTCCTGAAGATGGGCGGGTATGGCATCCTGCGTATTTGCTACCCGATTTGTCCTGAAGCAGCTTACGATTTAGCTTGGTTCGTCTGTTCTGTCGGTGTGTTGAGCATGGTGTACGGAGCATTTGCGGCACTGGCACAAAACGACTTTAAGCGGATGGTTGCCTATAGTTCAGTCAGCCATATGGGGTACGTGGTGCTGGGGCTCGGTGTCTGGAGTGCTGTGGAGGCAAATGGTTTCAACGCCGATTATTGGAAGATGGGTGTGAACGGCGCGATGTTTCAGATGATCGCCCACGGAATCAGCTCCGCCGGTATGTTTTTCCTCGTGGGTGTTATCTACGATCGGGTCCATCACCGCGATCTGAACAAGTTTGGTGGGCTTTTTGCCAAGATGCCCGTGTATGGTGGCATCGCAATGGTGATCTTTTTTGCGGGACTCGGTTTGCCGGGGCTTTGTGGATTTATCGGTGAGGTCCTTGTCGTTTTAAGCACCTGGAACTTCAGCATCATTTTGGCCGTGTTGTCCGCCTTTGTGGTCATTCTGACAGCTGCGTACATTCTTTGGGCCATCCAGCGCGTCTATCTGGGGCCAGAATACAAGGGGCCGCATCCTGAGGCACTCACGCCACTCACTTCACGCGAGTGGTCGATTGCAATTCCGCTCTGCATCTTTGCAATTGTACTCGGTGTCTACCCGCAAGCCCTTTTCAATTACATGTCGCCCTCAATAAACCACACGGTGGATGAGCTTGTGGATTGGCAAAAGCAGCAGCAACCATCCGCAATTGCCGAATCGGTCGATACACCTGACCATGATGGCAACGTGGAGACATTTACGTCGCAGGGGGAAGATGCTCTTCCGGAAAACAGATCGCTGAAAGAAAACAGCGAAGAGAGTTTGCAACTGGAGTCATTAGGCGCTTTGCC
>JABABY010000269.1 GCA_014237955.1 Planctomycetota bacterium | reverse complement strand
TGAATTTAGAAATCGAACAAGGCAAGGTGTGCAACCTTGCTGGGATCAAATTAAATCAGCCTTTGAAAGAGGGTTTGATCCGTGAAGATCGTCAAATTCTCTATCCTATTCTGGATGGAATTCCTGCGCTACTCAATGACGAAGCGATTAAACTGGGCGAGTGCAATGTCTGAACAGAATATCTTCCAAAAAATTATAGCCGGTGAAATTCCTGCTGACATTGTTTACGAGGACGAACAGTGTCTTGCTTTTCATGACATAGCGCCACAAGCGCCCACCCATGTACTGGTCATCCCACGTAAACCGGTCCGCTCGGTTGCCGAACTCGAAGACGATGACGGTGAACTGGTTGCGCACCTCTGGAAAGTCATCCGTAACCTCGCAGATCAGTTGGGTCTCCAAAACGGCTACCGCGTGGTAGTCAATTGCGGCAGGGATGGCGGGCAGGAGGTAGAACATCTCCATTACCATCTTCTTGGGGGCCGTGCGCTCCAGTGGCCTCCCGGTTAGCGGTGAACTTCGGCTTCACCAGAAAAGACGGCAATTAGCGTAGAAGATTGGGAAACTTTTTCCACCAAGGTTGTTCCTCTGCAGCTGCTTTTGCCTCTTCGACCGGTACCCGTGGCAGGTCCGCCTGGCGATCGAACCGCGGACGCGTAGCAACCGTCGCAGCAGGGAGTGGAACGTGGCGCTGAAGAAATCGTGGCCAATAACCGTCGAGTAGCCGTCCACATTCAGCATACTTGCCCCCTGTCAGAGCAAAATGCGCTTGAGTAATGATTCGGGAAAGTTCTTTTCTTTCATTCTCGCTGAAATAAAGTTCCGACACGACAACGTCATCGATCCAAACTTTCCCTCGACCAGCGTGTTCAAAACGAATCGCCAAAGGACTCAAATCGGACAATGGTAGATCGTTGATTTGATATTCGAAAATTTTCCAGTCTGACTTACCAGGAACTTGGCCGTAGCGATAGAACGTTTGGTCTCGATGTTTCCCTTCGATTCCCATGCGCAGAGGTCCTTCAAAATCTTCTGACATCTTCAACCAGACGAAAACGGAAAGG
>JABABY010000268.1 GCA_014237955.1 Planctomycetota bacterium | reverse complement strand
CAAAACAAGGTGTTTTGCCTCAAGACAATGGCCAACCGGTGTGCCGGGTCGATAGAGGAGATCGGTATCAAAGAAAAAAAGAGCGGCGGAGACCCAGGCTTTTTTGGACTCGGCAGCTCTTTGGTGCGGCGAGTTCGCACCACGCCTCTTTTATCGACATTGTCTTCGATCCAGAATCAGGAAAAATAGAATCCATCGGGCACTTTACTATATGGCAATCGTTCTAAAGGGATCGTGCTAAAGACTTAGCCAGAGCGTTGCAGTGTCGCAACCTCCGGTGGAGGTCCGAGAGAAACATCACTGCTCACGGCGATCTTGACGAGCAATTGCTCCAAAACCAATCTTGCTCGCGGGAGAGAACTGCTCTGCCCCTTCATTGCCAGATCGGCATCTAAAAGCCATCGATAAAGATCTCCAGCGCGATGGCGACCCAGCCGTTTCATTCTCCGCTCCGCATTTTGGAGAAAAAAATGCTTAACACCCGTAGCCTCCAATGCGGCCCGCAGCGGCATGCGATGTCCTTGTTTCTCAGCCCTTCGGTAGATTTGAGTGGCCAATGCAAAATGCCGTAGCGAATGTGCAATCTGACCAAGAATTGCAATTGGATGCTGCCCGGCCTGAATCAGCCGCTGCAACTGTTTGATCGCTTCACGGGCATCTCCATCACAAGCAGCATCAAGCATGTCCCAAGCCTTTTTGGTTCGCCAGCCGCCAACCCGCTCCCGAATCTGTTCGGGAGTGAGTGCGGTTTTTGTATCTGCACCAAGTGCCAGTTTTGCCAGTTCCTGATCAAGCAACCCTACCTCACAACCAATAATCTCGACCATTTCCCGGGCAGACTCTGCAGGCAGGTTAAAACCAAATCGGCGCTTTGCTTCTTTGCGCAACCAAAGCGCCAACGGTTTTCCCGAAGGTTTTCTACAATCTATCTGTAATCCCGTTTTATCATTTTGTTTATAAAGCCGCGTATTCTTCGGCCATGTTTGAACCGTAAGGACCAACACTCCATCGGTGGTGGGGGCTTTTATGTAGCCCTCAATGTTGCTGCGGTACTGTTTGACAAAATCGTCCGCATCTTGCAGGATCACCAATCGTACGCCTGTCCCAAACAGCGGACGGGTTGCCAGAGCATCGACAACATCGCACCAGGCTGCTGTCGAACAATCTACTTGAGCCAGCCCAAAATCGGCATCTTCACCCGATACATTGGATTCCTTGAAAGCCTGCAAGACACTGTGCTTCAGGTAGGGATCATCCCCAAAGAGAACATTGACCAATTCTCCTGCAGGCGGAGAGGTCGCCGTTAAATAGTCAATGGCCGATAGTGTGCCTGCCATT